>JAYWBH010000548.1:0-4148 GCA_043781815.1 Bryobacterales bacterium
CTTTGTTTCTCCTGTCCATCCCTGAATCGTGTCATTCAGGGGCTACAGGTGGGCCAGTTCAGACGATCAAAGTGGGCCAGTTGAGATGAGCGAACTCAGGAAGAGGAAAAACCGGGACAGGTGAATATTTCTCAGATCTTTTCTATGGCGAAGTGTCTTAGAAACATCAGAAATGTTCTTCTATCCAGGTTCTTAGGCAAAAAAGTAGGCCCGCTTTCCCAGTGGGAAATGCGGGCCTTTAAGGGAAGAAAACTTGTTACCAGATCACTTGTTGCGACTGCCGCTGCGGCCTTCACTGCCACGACTTTCACCGCGACCACCACCAGAGCCTTCGCCGCGGCTGGGGCTGCTTTGCGGTGCGGGAGCCGGGGCTGCACTGCGATTTCCGCCACCACCGCCACCGGAATTCGACCTGCTTTCCTGACGCGAAGGACGTTCCGTGACAACTGGCGAACTCATCCGAGCCGGAGCTTCCTGCGTGCGCTGTGGCTGTCCACGACCACCAGAATCATAACTGCCGCGACCGTAGCCTTGGTTTCCCGATGGGGAAGAACTGCGGTCCACCGAAGGCGCCGATTGCTGCCGCGTTGGAGCCGACGTTCCCCGGTTATATTCCTGAGGACTGGACGACGGTGTCGACGGCTGTTGCGATGACTGTTGAGTTGTCTGCTGCGATCCGCGCGATCCTGGATCGCCAAACCGTCCCCAACCACCACGACCAGAATCGTTTGTTACAGCCGGTGCACTTGGCGTTGGCTGACCTTGCCGTGCAGAGCTGCCCCCTGCGTTAGGATTGCCAAACCGTTCCCAACCACCATCGCTGCCGCGGCCTGTGCTGCGCGAAGGCTGTTGCGGAGTCGTCTGAGGCGTAGCCTGTTGGTCACGAGTCGACCCTTGAACACTTCCCCTGAAACCGCCAGAATCCTGCGACCCTTGTCCACGACCGAAATCGGAAATGCGTTTTTGCTGCGTCTCAAAAGGAACACGATCTACCCGTGTGGTCTGCCCTCGCGAATAAAAGCGTTGATCGTCGCGACTGGCCGATCCGTTCATGCGGCTGCTCTGGTCACTATACCGGGTGCTGGACCGGTCCGGCGAAATGGGCATTTGTCCACGCACTAAACCGGCATTCGAGATCTGATCCCGACCCACTCTCACATTCTGCACCGATCCACGACCGAAATTGCTTGCTTGAACCGTCGTGTAGCCGTTGTTGACACGTGCATTACGGTAATTATTTGTTATATTTACGTTGGTAATGTTCACGTTAACTCCGCCGTTCCGGTAGCCGCCGTAATAGCGTGAACCGTACCACGGATGATAGGTTTCAAACGGTGCTAACGGCACCCAACCTACGTTTCCCCAACTGCCAAATCCAAAGAATGCCACCAGCGCTGGCCGCCAAAAGCTACGTTCCGACCGCGCACCAGGGTACCAGCACCAGCCATGGCGTGGGTCACTATACCAGCGTCCGTAGTGGTAGGGAGCCCAACCAAAGGAGTCCGAACTGGCCCAAGTCCAGCCATAATAATCGGCCCAAACCCAACGACCGTTGCGATAAGGAGCCCAATCTGAGTTCACCCTGGGGGACCAAACTGCGCCGTAGTCTTCCGATTGCACCCAACTGCCGTTGTTGTCCAACTCTTCGGCACCATAAATGTCTTTGCTCACATAATTGTAGGAGCGGCTGCGCAATAGGTCCTTGTCCCGCCGTTCGTTCCAACTATCGAACTCATCTGTACGTAAAGCACCAACGGTCTGAAATTCAGGATCCGATACTTCACCGCGTACAATCATCGTGCGGCCAGACTGCAGGCGCTGCGTTCCACGAGGAGAAAGCACTTCAACTTCTCCAGATCGTACTGTGATCTCAGTAGTTCCATCTGAGGAAACTGAAATACGATATGTGCCGCTGCGTGTGGGGCGAACCGCAATAGATGGTGTACTGATTTCCACATCAGCATCTAAGTCCCTAAGAATTCTATAGGTTACGGTTCCACGTGGAACCATTACCAGGTAACGGCGCTGCTCCAAAGCTCCCATTCGGACCTCAGTATCGTCCCCCAGGCGAATCATATTGGAGGAATCGAACTGAATTTCGGCGCGGGAACCAGGAGCTGTAATCAGCCGATCTTCCGCCATCATAGGCTGATTCATCGTGGAGGCAATCCATTCCCCAGTGTCGCCTCGGCGGGTACTCACCTCGCCATACATCAGGCTCACGCGGGCAATTCCACGTCCCGGACCATCCTCTTCAGGCTGTTGTTGCTGCTGATTTGGGAATTGCTGATTGGGAAATTGTTGATCCTGCCCGAACAGCGCAGATGCCGAAGCTGCCAGGACGATCATGATTTGGAGTGAATTGCGTTTCATTGCCGAATCTCCTTGCCAATTGTAAAGCATCTGGTGGGCCAAAGGCTAAGCTGTTGAAATATATAGCATTTGAATCCACTCAAAGTGGTTGAAAACCACCAGGGTGCTCCTCATGAAGCAATTTCATTTTTCCAGACGCTGATTCTGAAGCCAAGTGTCGTAAGCATGCTTGCGCGGACCCGTGTATTCAATGGTATCGAAGAAATCGGCGTGACCCAATGCCCGGGGATCTCCTTCTTCCCGCAGCATTTGGTCCATTCTGTCGCGTAGATCTCGTTTCGCTTTGGCAAATTCGGGAACTGCCGCCAGATTCTTCAGGCAATCGCGATCTTTTTTCATGTCGTACAGCTCTTCCGCCGCCCTTCGCCCAAACGAGAGCCGGTAATATTCATCGAACCCGGCAAGCAGCAATTCTTTGGTGGGTCCATCATCCACGTTGCGATAGCCAGTTTCCGGATTCCCCGCTGGCCACGCTTCGGGCATGTAATTGCGAATATAGAGAAAATCCGGGGTGCGGATGGCGCGGACGGGATATCCGGCATCGCCCGGACGACCCAGGTCATGACGCTCCTTGCCGATCAACATCACGTTCCTTGATGCATCCGCCTTGCCCGTCTTGATCAAGTTCAGGAAGCTGGACCCGGTGATTGTAGCTGGCGGTTTTACACCGGCCAATTCCAGAAAGGTTGGGGCAAAGTCGCGGGCATTGATGAACTCATCTACAGTTTTGCCCTGAGGAATGTTCTTACCCCATCGTATTGCCAAAGGGATGTGAAATCCGCGCTCGTAGATCTGCCCTTTCACTCTGGGGAAGGGTTCCCCATGATCCGAAGTGACCACCAGAAAGGTGTTGTCCAGTTCGCCCAATTCTTCCAACTTGCGGATGACACGCCCCAAATGTTCGTCGAACCACTCCACTTCCAGAGCGTAATCTAAAAAGTCAGATCGGATAATCTTGTTGTCCGGGTAGTAGCCGGGCAGGGTCACGTCGGAAAGTTTCTTGCCTGCGCGAACGCCTGAACCTTCTTCATACTTGCGATGTGGCTCATGGCCGCCCAACCAAAAACAAAATGGTTGATTTTTGTCTCGCTTCCCCAGGAACGCAGCGAAATTGCCTGCATAGTCCACCGGGGAAATTCCTGTGTATGGCGGTTGCAATTTCAGCTCATTGTGTTGAGGGCCTGCGGGATTATCTTTCCAGCCAGTGGATTTGAAATCGCCCGGACCCCAACCTTTTCCAGTATGCCCGGTAAGGTAACCGGAATCGGCCAAAACGCTGGGGTAAACAGGGAATTCTGTCGGGAAAATGCTCTGATGATTGACAGCCTCCTTCAGTTGCCAGGTGTTGCGTCCTGTCAGAATGGTGGCCCGGCAAGGGCTGCATTTTGGATTGGACGTAAAGGCGTTATTGAACAACAACCCTTCACGCGCCACACGATCAAAGTTTGGAGTCTTAATCCACTTGGCCCCATAGGCACCGGCATGGCCGAATCCCCAATCGTCAGCGATGACAAACAGAATATTGGGACGCTTGGATTGTCCAAAGCTCAAGCTGGACAAAAGAGTAGTGGAAAGAAGTTGGCGACGAGTCACTTCTAGTAAGGGTATCCTAACCAGAAGTCCGCGTCAGGCAAAACCGCCAAAGATCATATAGTTTCCCTGCATCCCTGTTGGTTAAAAGACCGTCGCGGTAGGGATGGCCGTTACCGGCCACCCCCCGCACAGACCCGTGCTTGCGGCACTACCGCACACGGTTCTTACCTTGGATGTGCCAC
>JAYWBH010000549.1:0-12334 GCA_043781815.1 Bryobacterales bacterium
GGGTTCAATCAGGGTATAAACAACTCATGTCCTGGCTGCTTTCTATTGGCCGGTTTTGAAGTGACCATCAATGGCCGGTTTTGGGGTGACCCCTGAGGACTTACGATATCCAAGCAGCTACACTTCAGGCCCACATCGAGGTGTGGGGTTTGATTCGCCAAATCGTAGATGAGGTCTTGGCTAAGGAGTTCTCCAGAAATTAGAACCCTCCAAAACAAGTTGGATAACATTAATCAAAACCGCAAAATTCCACAAACAGCCATCGTGCCGCAAAAGGGCAATAATTAAGCTAGATTGACCAGGTGATTACCCAGGCATAATTGTTTATCGAATCGCGCCGGTCAGTAGGATTATTCTTCCCAGAAGTTCATTTGTTTTCCGTTAACAGTGGGCACCTGGTCACTCTGGCGTTTAATGAAATCCGCCAGCAGCGGAACCGCAAGTGAATATTTTCCATGGCGATTCTTATATACAAGCCCCGCGTCCGAAAGGCTAGCTAGCATTTGATTCACGTGGCTGCTGCTGAAGGGTTTATCTAAAGCTTTGTTGGCGTTATGGGCTACAACATCTTGGACTGAAAACTCTGTGTCACAATTTTGCAGCCTGGATATAACTCCCAGAAGATCTCTTTGTCGATCAGTTGCCCTAGCCCATCTCCCGGCAAAAAAATCGGAATCCAGCTTTCGCATGATTTCCTTGATCGGAATAACTGATGCGGCCTTTCCATCGTTGTGATCCTGAACCCAGATGTCAAAGGCTTCTCTGCATAGGTATTGAATGAAATACGGATAACCTAGCGTTTTCCGATAGAACATTTTCAAAGACTCGGAAGACGGTGCAAGTGGGAAATCGGCAAGTGGTTTTTCGATTGCTTGGATCGTTTCCTTTTCAGTGAGTGGGTTGAGAAAAACAACATGGAACATACGCTCCGCGTACGTGCGCGCCTCAACAAGCTTTGGAAACAATGTCGGGAGTCCGGTAAGCGCTAACATGTAACAGATATTCTTTCTTTGAATGGACTGGAACACGTCCAACAGAAGAGAAAGTGGGAACTGGTTATTCTGCGAATGATCAGCCAAATTCTGGGCTTCATCATAAGCGAACACTATCCCGCGCTTCCCCACTTCTTTTATGTGTGGCCAAACGAACTCAAGCACGGTTTTGAGCTTGTCCGCGATGAGTCCAGGTGCATCATCGTATATAGCGCGAAGCATCGGATAGTTTAGTTTAATTATTGTTGTTGGCGCAGGCTCATCCGTGCCACGAGGGAACCCAGCTTGCCGTTTTGCATTCGCATAAATCACTGTGATACTGCTTGTGACTACTGAAAGATCTGTCAGTAACCTGATTGCCAGGTTTTCTTCTGAAATGCTTGTCGATTCTGACAGATCTGTGCCTGCCCAATACCAACCGGCTTCAATAGCTGCCGGCTTAAAGGTTTCCAATAAGACAGTTTTCCCTAAGCCACGCAATCCGGTTAATACAAGGTTTTCAAGAACAGTATCTTGCTGCAAAAGTTTTGCAAACTCTTCGCTTTCATGTTCTCTTCCTGCTAAATATGGGGGCATATGACCAGCCCCAGGCCGAAAGGGATTTCGCAGCTCTTCCTTGTTCTTGTTGGTCATTTGGATTCCTGAGTGTAGATTAGCACTTAGTATAAAGTTATGTCAATAACTAAAGTTAGCCTGTATGGTAATAGATCCTAAGTAATCATTCGCTGGAGAAATAATTTGACTTCAAGCTGATGGAGTTCGTGATCGCATCCATAATGTTGCCAGCTACCAACAAACCTAGAATGCCCCAGAAAACGTACGTGAGACCTTGCTGTATTCCCTTCCGCATAGACTAACTTGTCGTATGCTTTTCACGCCTATAATTTCGATTGTCCCGTTAAGGGTAAGTTTCGGGAAGCAACAAAATGACGATCTCCCTGTTTCACACGCTTACAGCAGACTAGCTGGTAAAGTCTATAGGTGTGCCTCCAAGCCTTTTGAGTTTAGGTATCTTGACCGTCGCCGCTTTTTTCTTGTTTTCATGCGAACGCAAAACACCGTCGGATTTCTACATACTGAGAGCTGATCGTACTATTTCAAAAACGAGTGCCTATCCCCGGGCAATCGATCTCCAAAAAGTTGGAAGCTACACTCCTGAGACTCGGTCTGGTGCTGGCGTCTTTTACGACGAAGTTTTGGAGTATCGAGTTTGGCTACATTCCGAAAAAGGTGCGAAATTACTTAATGGTGGAAGCGATTACTTCGTGGCATTCGCCCAATACGAAATGGCTCAAACCTTTGCTGCGAACTCAGAGGGGGCGGAGGAGCCTCTCGTGTTAGTTCGCCAGATCCAGTCAATCAATGAACCTAAGCCCGGACAATACATCCACGACAGGAACGAAAGAATTACCGAGTGGAAGGTGAGTTGGCTCGCCGGGAGCAAGCGGGAAGCGGGCAGTATAGAGGAGTTCCTGAAACATCCAAAACCGTTAAAAGAGTAGAATATGCTGATCCATCGACTTTCTTCTCCTTACGGGTAAGTGCGCGGACACTCAATCGATCTTGTTTGTCCAAAGGAGCAATCTGGATGAACTTGGAAGACTCCACCACCAGATCCGCCATTGCACCTTTAGGCAAGTCTGAACAATAGCAGCAAATCCACTCACTCGAAAGAACGCGATAGACTACGTAAGTAGCGCTAAATGCCTGAACTTGTCACTATTCCGATTTCCATCTTTGATTTCACTGTGGACTATGAGCGTCCAGAATTTCAATTGTTGGCGGATCGAGCGGGCATCGTACAAGCAATCTTTGATGGTTTGAAGCCTTGGAATCCCAGCGTCGATGACATAGAATTCCTTAACACTGGCAAGACGTCAGAGCAGGGTACAAACCTACGGCTCCCGATGAAGCGGGTTTCTTTTTTTATTGGTCCATCTTATTTTAGGTTTTCGAAAGAGGCTGCGGATTGGCATTCAGCGCAGGAAACGATTGAAATTTTGGACCATGTTCTTTCCGCTCTGCTGCGGCTTTCTGGGGTCAAGGTTGCTACCAAAAAAACTTCGCTCTCCATGCACCTTCAGCCTCGGCGCCTCACGTTTATAGACATTCTGCGTCCCTTCATTGCCCCACCTTTGGCCGCTTTGGAATCTGACCCCCTGATTACTTTGGCGGCAGTTGCGAAATGGAACAATCGAAAGGTGACAGTGGACGGTTCAGCCGCTGTTGCAAACGGCGTCTTTGTAAGGCTTGATCGGGACTTTCCGGCAGCTTCCACTTACGAAGATATAATCCAACAACTCAAGACAGATCAAGCGAATATTTTTGAATTACTTGGTGTTGAGGAGGATCAGGGGTGAACGCTAACCAGTCAACCGAAAACGCGTCTATTCATTGGCCGCAGCCACTTGCTACTCACCAATCGCTGGTGACTCAGCGCCTTGGATTACCCACGCCCACGCCTCTCGCTGGGCTATCGCGAGAGTTGGGAAAACAATCGGCACATGCCCCGCAACACGCGATATTAGATGAAGTGCGGAAATATTATGTTCTGCCGTCAGATTCGTCCGTAATTAGTTTTTTGTCCGAACATCGCGGGATAGCACCAATACTTTTGGAAGCTGTGCCTCGGCTGAAAGAGCATTTCGGAGCTACGACAATCTTTAGACTGAAGGCTCCTGTTGATGAATCAGGTGCGCGCACTCTTTATGCCGTCGTTATCTGGCCGGGTGATGTTAGGGATGTCAGGAATTCTCTCGAAAACTTTGACAACAATTGGTGGCTTGATCATTTACAATTGGCGTCCGGCCATCTCAATTTTACCTACGAGTTGGTATGATTTTGGGTCCCCAGATTAAATGGTATGACGGATACCTAACCTTGGCGGAAGAATTAGGCGGAAGGACTGACGATGCTTCACTCCGAAGTGCCATCAGCCGAGCGTATTATTACGTCTATCATTTGGCATTGGTACGAGCCAAAGCCAACAACTTCATCCTCAACCCCGACGAGGGCTCTCATGCTCAACTCTGGAGACTTTTTCGTGAAAACCCAGAGCCAGATTGCAAGCAACTGGCACTGATCGCGCAACGGCTCAAAGAGAAACGGGTACGGGCAGATTATGAATTAACTTTCCCTCGAATCAAAGACGAAGTACCTGAAGTACTGAAGGCTGCGAGCTCTTTCGCCCAATTGCTTGCACAACTTCCTTTAAGGCACCCTAACCAAGGAAGCGTGCGCAGACAGTAATTTCACCAGTGCTACTTCTCGCAAAATATTTCTCAACTAGCATTGAAACGAAACGTCACCCTATGCTCGCGGGGCACGTAAGTGGGTATTGAAAAAATCTAACGTCTTCGCCCATGCATCACATGCGGCTTGCGGATTATACGCTGCGCCGGTGTCGTTATGAAATCCATGGCCAGTGCCCTTATAAAGCTGGACACCGAACGTCACCCGGGCATTCACCAAATGATTGCTTAATTCACCGATCCTGACCGCTTGGTTTCGGTCCGTATCCGAATAGATGGCCAGAGTCGGCGTGACCGTCCGTTCTGGCGGAGGCAACACTGCATTTGGCAACGCTCCATAAAACGGAACCGCTGCCTGAAGGTTCATGCCATTGATCACGCCGTGAATCAGATTGCCGCCGCCCGCACAGAAGCCCACTGCTCCAATACGATCCCAGACGACGTTCGGCACTGTCTGCATGTATTCAATAGAAAGCGCGATGTCGTTGAAGCGTTCGCCCACCGTCGTGCGCCCATAAGCCGCTCCACGTGTAGTAGTGTCGGGGAAGCTTTTGGTTCCGCCTTGCCTGGAAAGCAGATCGATCCCCAAAGCAATGTACCCAGCCTTGGCCGCACGACGAGTCACGTCACGAATATGATCGGTTAAGCCAGTGTTTTCGTGAATAACAATCACTGCCGGTAGAAGTCCCACTTGATTTGCGGGCCGTGCCAAGAGTCCGAACAAAGGACTTTTTTCGCCCGGATAGGTAACGTCTTGCCAGACAATCGCTGGATCGTTTTCCTCCACGCGGATGCCAGCCGGGCAAACGCCTGTGGTTACCTGGGCCAGTCCGTGAGTCTCAAGAACGGCCATCGCAGCAGCGCTTCCGCCGACCATTTTTGTAAGCCGTCCCCACATCTGCCGACGGCTCAATCCGCCGTCCACATAGAGGTGCAACATATGGTCGATTTCTTCTTCTTCCGTGACTGGTGTTGAAAATTCATCTCTCATCGAAAAGGCTCCTGTTTGACAAATTATACTCCAAACTTTTGTGGGGTTCTAGCGGTTGTGTAACGCGTCAATCTGGAATGAAAATCGGAACCGCACTTGCCCGTTCCAGCGCGGTTCCAATTGACTTTGTAATGATGCCCCGTCTCAGTTCCCCTGGAAATTCAAAGAGACAATATCTGTTGCCGACACACCCTTTGAATCAGTCACTGTAAGTTGGAACGTGTACGTGCCACGCTGCCCAAGTTGAACTGTGGGAGTAGCGGTTGTTGCACCCAACATGGATGCAGAGGGGCTGCCGTAAGGAATCGTCCATAGGTAGGTCAATGCACCTCCGGGCCCACTGATAGACTTCGTTCCATCCAACTGGAATTGTCGCGATTGCACGGTGAAGCCTTTCGGTCCGGCGACCGCCGCAGTGACGACGCCAGTAACGGGTGGCGCAACGGGTCCACAACGATTTGGGGTTGTCACAGGATTGTCCTCTAAGCAAGGAATTGCCGCCAAATATTCATAGATTGCCTGCAAATCACGATCGGTCATGTTAGCGTACGCTGGCCAGGGCATGACCATCAGAAGAGTGCCGTTGAACGGAGCCGGAATGCATTTGCCATCTGGTTTGCCAAGGCACGGCGGGTGCAATTTGTCAGGGTCCAGACCGGTTCGCATGGTTTGCATGAAGTCTTGCAACGTGTCACCACCCACCGGGCGCCCCGTTTTATCGGGCGTTAGATTACGTGAGACGATATGGGGAAAAGGTCCGGCTGGATCTGGAAAAGCACCGAAGTCATTTCCTCCGCCTAAGTAGGTTGCGGGATTGGGTCGGGCGAACTGACCAAAGTACGGATTTCCACCCGGCGCAAAAGCAGTTGGGTTCCCTGCGGAGTGGCAACCGTTGCATTCGCCCACGGCGTTTACAATGTAACTGCCATACCCTACAAGATTGGAATCCCTGCCCACTAAGTTCAACGGAACGGGAGCCAGTGCGAATCCCTTATTTATCTTGATTTGCAATTCAACATCAGCCTGTTGACCTAGTGCTGTAACTGAAGTCAAGACAAAATAGGATGTGCTTAAAGACACAAGCCACAATAGTTTTTTCATGAGTAAGATGACCTCCAAGGTTCAATCCTCATGGAGTCTACAATAGGGATCTTTGCAATGCAAGGGGGGTAGGCGGATACGTGTTCCACAACTTTATAACGTCCGCAGATGACGCAGATGCGCGCAGATAAAACCAAAACTTTAATTCGGCGTTATCTGCGCTTATCTGCGTCATCTGCGGATAATACCCAAGCAGGGGCTTTGAAACTTTCGAGGTTGGTCGTAGGATAGGATTATGTCTGCAAATCCTGTCCCTTTCATCACCGCCGCGGAGTATTTAGAAAGGGAACGGGCAGCCGAGTTCCGCAGTGAGTATGTCAACGGCGAAGTCTTTGCAATGTCGGGCGGGTTGCTTACCCACGCGCAATTGGGGCTGAATTTTGGAAGGGAACTAGCAGACGCCCTGGAAGATGGGCCCTGCATTGTCACAGTTGCCGACATGCGCCTTCAAATTCCTGAAGAACACGTCTACGTTTATCCCGACCTTATGGTGATTTGCGACAAGCCAGCCTACGCCGATGGATGCCGCGACATGATCACCAATCCTTCCGTTGTTGTGGAGGTCTTGTCGGAATCGACCGAGCGTTGGGATCGCGGCGGCAAGTTCGCCCAATACCGGCGGATCGGGAGTTTACGGGAATATGTGTTGGTGTCGCAATCAGAAATGCGCGTGGAATGGTTCACCCGTGGCAACGATGGCGAGTGGCGGTACCGCGAAGCAGTAGGCGCGGATGGTGTTTGCCGTCTGGATGAACTGGGTGTCAATTTGACTCTGCGGAGGATCTACCGAAAAGTGGATGGGATAGAGAATGTCCGCAGATGACGCAGATGCACGCAGATAAAACCAAACGTAATTTGATTCGATGTTTTGGTTTTATCTGCGCTTATCTGCGTCATCTGCGGATAAATTCGCTTAGTCTTTCCGTAAGATCGCAACCACTTCATTTCCTCCCGCTGTTTTCCCTGCGGTAAAGCCCAACAAAGCATATCCTTGCGAACCAGCGTCCTGTAATTCTTTTTGCATTGTTGAGGTCTTGGTCGTCGCAAGGAGTCGATAGGAAGAGTGCAGCCCTTCGTTCTTTAAATCGAATTCCATGATGACAGCTACTTCTTTTCCGCCAGTCGCTGAGGCGAAGACGGTATGGTCCAGGTACGAATATCCCCGGTCTGCTAATTGCTGCATCTCGGTTTGCATCGTCGAAGTCCTGGTGGTCGCCAGCAGTCTGTATTTGCGGATTTCCTGACCCGGCGCAACGGGATCCTTCACCATCGCTATGATCACTTGTCCCCCGTTGGTTACCTTGCCCCCCATCACCCTGCTGAAGCGATAGCCAGCCGCCGCCGCTTCGTTAAGCTCTTTTTCCATCGTGGATGTCTTCGATGTAGCGAGCATTCGATAGTCGAACGAATGTTCTGCCCCACGTGCGGCACTACTGAACGCCAAGGCGGCACAAATAACAGCAATTCCCTGGCAAGCTGTTCGAGCGGTGCCCGTGTGACGATTCTGAAACTTCTTGAATGTAGACATATATTTCCTTTTTCTCTTAGTTGAAACTCTTCTGTGTACTGGTCTGAACACTGCGTTTAGTTTCTGTGTATAGCGTACACCATTTAGTGTATGGTATACACAGTAGTGTTGTCAATAGTTTTTTCAACAAGGAGTTGACATGGCAAAAAAGACTATTCAGAAGGTCCCTAATCGCCGTGGGGAAAAGCCACCGCAGAACCTAGCAATCAACCCAACGGCAGGCACCAGTGCTGAAAGCCACAGCGAGGAGCTTCGAAAGCGAAGTGGGTTACTCTGGGATGCTCAGCAACGGCCGGGCCGCGGGCCGAAACCCTCATTGAGCCGTGAGGACGTTATACAGGCTGCGATCAGCGTTGCTGACGGGGACGGCCTAGCTGCGTTAACCATGCAAGCAGTCTCGGAAAGGCTTGGGTTCACGACCATGGCACTCTACCGATACTTTCCAAACAAGGAAGCGCTAATCGATGCATCAGTCGACGCGGCGTTGGGTACGCCTCCACAAAGGAAAGACCCAAGCGAGGGATGGCGCAAGCAAGTGAAGCACTGGGCCTATGAGAAGCGGGCCATGTTGTGTTCGAGACCCTGGCTTGCGGAACTGCCGTTCGTAGCAGCTCCCCATGGACCCAACTGGTTGAGCTGGCATGAAGCGTTCTTGCAGACTATTACAGACACGGGTTTGAGCCCCGAAGATAAGATGGACGTGCTTAGTGTGGTCCATGGCTACGTGAGCGGAAGCTCAGATACAGCAATATCGCTAGCCAGAGCCACGTCCCGAGGCATCTCGTTCGAGGAATGGGCGCAGGCCGTGAGTTCAGACCTTTGCCGCGCAATCAACGACCCGCGCTATCCGATTCTGTCGGCCATTCTATCGTCAAAATCGGGTGGCGTATCAGAGGCGTCACCCTTGCCTGCGCGTGGCGGTCGCCCACGTACGATGGACGAGAGTTTCGATTTCGGCCTCGAACGTGTACTGGACGGAATCGAGCAATACATAAAATTAGAAAATCCGCAGATGAAACAGTCGCGGTCAGATAAAACCAAACGCAATCGTTAGTCGTTTGGTTTTATCTGCGCCTATCTGCGTCATCAGCGGACAAATCATCTACCCAACCTTAGCCAAGATCGTACCGATCCAGGTTCATCACCTTTCCCCATGCTGCCGCGAAGTCCTTCACAAACGCCGCCTTTGCGTCGTCACAGGCATAGACTTCGGCCAGCGCTCGAAGTTGGGAGTTCGACCCGAAGATCAGATCAACCACCGTACCCGTCCACTTGATTTCGTCCGTCGCACGGTCTCGTCCTTCCAGCACGCCTTCCGATGTAGTAGACTTCTGCCACTTCGTATTCATGTCCAGCAAATTGACGAAGAAATCATTCGTCAACGTCCCCGGCTGCTTAGTGAAAACGCCGTGTTGGGACTGCCCGAAGTTCGCATTCAGAGCCCTCATGCCACCAATCAGAACCGTCATTTCCGGAGCGGTCAAATTCATTAGGCATGCCCGATCCAGCAGCAGTTCAGCCGCCGCTCCCTGGTGTCCTTTCTTGTGATAGTTTAAGAACCCATCCGCCACCGGCTCCAGCACGGCGAACGAATGCACATCGGTCTGATCCTGCGACGCGTCCATACGTCCCGCCGAGAAGGGAACCTTCACGTCTTGTCCAGCCTTTTTAGCAGCCGCCTCAACCGCTGCGCATCCGCCCAGAACGATCAAGTCAGCAAGCGAAACCTTCTTCCCACCGGAATTAAAATCCTTCTGGATCGCTTCCAGCGTTTGAAGTGTCTTCGCCAATTCGGCTGGCTGATTGACTTCCCAATCTTTTTGCGGAGCCAGGCGAATGCGTGCTCCGTTAGCTCCGCCGCGCTTATCGCTGCCACGGAACGTTGCTGCCGATGCCCAGGCTGTCGTCACCAATTGGGACACCGAAAGTCCCGATGCCAGGATCTTGCCCTTCAACGTAGCAATGTCCTGTTCGCCGATCAGTGCATGATCCACAGCAGGAATCGGGTCTTGCCAGAGCAGTGTCTCTGAAGGAACCAGCGGACCCAGATACCGCGAAATGGGACCCATGTCGCGATGCGTCAACTTATACCAGGCCTTGCCAAACGCCTCGGCAAATGCATCCGGGTTCTGATGGAAACGCTTGGAAATCGGCGCGTAGTTCGGGTCCACCTTCAGTGCAATGTCCGTCGTGAACATCATTGGGGCATGCCTCTTCGACGAATCGTGGGCGTCGGGTACGGTGCCCGCCCCTGCGTTATTTTTTGGCGTCCATTGATGAGCACCAGCGGGACTCTTCGTGAGTTCCCATTCATAGCCAAGCAGGTTGTCGAAGTAATTGTTGTCCCACTTCACAGGGTTGGTGGTCCATGCGCCTTCCAGTCCGCTGGTGATTGCGTGGACGCCCTTGCCGCTTCCAAAGCTGTTGGTCCAGCCGAAGCCTTGCTCTTCAATGCCCGCACCTTCCGGTTCAGAACTGCAATATTTATTCGCATCGGCAGCGCCATGGGCTTTGCCGAACGTATGTCCGCCGGCGATCAGGGCCACCGTCTCTTCATCATTCATCGCCATACGGGCGAAGGTTTCGCGGATGTCCCTGGCCGAAGCAAGCGGATCAGGCCTAGCGTTGGGCCCTTCAGGATTCACGTAGATCAGACCCATCTGAACAGCAGCCAGAGGATTGGCCAAGTCACGGTCGCCGCTGTAGCGCTCATCGGCCAGCCACTTGCCTTCGGGTCCCCAGTAAATGTCTTCTTCCGGCTCCCAAATGTCTTCGCGTCCACCGGCGAAACCAGCGGTCTTGAATCCCATCGATTCCAGAGCCACGTTACCACTGAGAATAAACAGGTCGGCCCAGGAGATTTTCCGACCGTACTTTTGCTTAATCGGCCACAGCAATCGGCGTGCTTTATCCAGGCTCACATTGTCTGGCCAACTGTTGAGCGGCGCAAATCGCTGAGCTCCGGAACCCGCGCCACCACGGCCATCAGCGATGCGATACGTGCCTGCGCTATGCCAGGCCATGCGGATGAACAGCGGCCCATAATGGCCATAATCTGCGGGCCACCAACTTTGCGATGTGGTCATCAGGGTATGCAGATCCTTGACCACGGCATGCAGGTCAAGGCTCTTGAATTCCTCAGCATAATTGAAGTCCTTATCCAAAGGATTGGACAGTGGGGCACCCTGGTGCAGGATTTTCAAGTTCAACTGATTGGGCCACCAGTTCGCGTTGACCGTGCCTCCAGCCGACGTGTGTCGAAGGCCGCCGTGCGCCACCGGACACTTGGCTTCCGCTACCGGATTATGATCCTGCTGATTGGGGGCTGGCTCCCCCACTGCGGTTTTAAATTGAGTCTCCATATGTTTCTCCTCTCTCGAATTAGTCAAAAATTATGTCGAACTTTCCCTAGCTGCTTTCGACTTCTTCCGGCGCGCCTTTTGGCAGCTCTTACACACTCCAACAAACTCCACCCGGCATTGCTGGATAGCGAAGCCTGCGGGCAATTCGCTGGTTGGCAGACGAACCGATTCCACTGCTGTTTCCTTAATATCGAAGATTGCCTTGCACGAAGAACAGACCAAGTGATGGTGCGGGGTCATGTTGGATTCAAGGCGCAACGAACCGTGATGAAGGGTGACTTCCTTGAGCACACCGGAATCCAGAAACGTCTTGACGTTCTTGTAAATGGTGCCCAGCGAAATGGATGGGATGCGTTGCCTAACCTGCTCGTAAATCAATTCCGGAGTGGGGTGCTCACGGGAATCGACAACGGCTTCGTAGATCACTTGACGCTGGAAAGTGAAGGCAAGGCCCTGGTCCTTACATCGTCGTCGGAAGTCGTCAAGAGCTTGTGTGCGCAGGTCAGCCATGGACACTAATAGTTAAACAGGAACTATTATCCAATGTCAAACGTTATCTTTCAGGTGAGTGGGATAGGCATCGTTGGAATAACCTCTGGTTTAAAGACCGCTCTCTTGCGGTCACGGCTCGGTAACACACTGATTCTACGGAGCCGTGACCACAAGGGAGCGGTCTTTTCGAAGGTCCAAAGCGCTTGGTTATCTGGCTTTCAACCTCGCCCAATTTAAGAAGTTTTCCAAGCTCTCGAAGGTGTGAAAAAAGCCCGCTAGACGGGCTTGGCAGGCTGAATGCCTGCCCCACAAACTCAACTCCAGGTCTAGTGAAAATTAGTGAATTAAGTGATCAGGTCGAGTGACGGGGATTAGAGTTTAATATGGGGACAGCCCGCATGTTTCCTTATTCTTTTGACATAAAAAACTAGGAAACACGCGGGCTGTCCCCATATTTACCTGGAAATTGGAATGAAACTTCTCTAACAACCGCAGCTGCATTTGTGGGGTAGGCGATTCCGCCCAATGTCATATAGTTTTCCCGCATCCCTGTAGAATCTCCAACGTTTTTGTTGGGATAACCCACTCCCTTGCGGTCACGGCTCGGTAACGCACGG
>JAYWBH010000550.1:0-4131 GCA_043781815.1 Bryobacterales bacterium
CAATTTAACCACGGACGCACATTTGGCGGCGTTAGCTGTGGAATATGGCGCCACAGTTTGCTCTTGTGATGTGGATTTTGCGCGCTTTTCCGGCGTGAGGTGGGTGAATCCGCTAAAGGTGAAGTGACCGAAGTCTATACACACTTGCAGCGCTGCGATTCTTAACCCACATTGACTTTCCAAACACGGGGTCAGAGACCTCGGTCAAACACGGGGGTCAGGTCAAACACGGGGTCAGAGACCTCGGGTCAAACACGGGGTCAGAGACCTCGACTCCCTATTGTTGACGACAATAGGATTTCCTTCCAAACTGAGTAACCCTTTACAACTGAAAGGCTTTGCGTTGAAAGAAGGACGTTCGTGAACGGATTCCCCCTTGCGATGGCAGATCCCGGTTCGCTCAAGGCAACAAAAAATTCTCAGTCTAAGTCTAAGCCTGACTTCCTTTGACGCGTCGAGAGCACAATTCCACTTTTCGGACCTGGGGAAGGGAAAATGAATTTTATTGGTAATAAACCATACTCGAGGTAATTTGTTCAATTGCCAATGGAACTATCTGATAACGAAGCTGATCCGAGCTTCGTCGTAATATTGGAAGTTCTGTAAGCTAGTATTTTGGTGACATAAGGCAAGTTGACGAGTTGTTTGTATTCAGTGTTTTACGCTGTGTTTTCGGGAGTCGAGGTCTCTGTCCCTTGGATTTACCTTGGATTTAGTTGCGGTTGACGGGACACGACTCGGTTCGGTCCACACGTAAGGCTAGCTTACTGCATCGATCCGGTGTACCGCATCGTCTTTGTCCGTTCATCGAGTTTTTCGAGGGTGGCCAGTTCGTTGGGTACAGGCTTGACGCCGAATCGATTCACTTCGCGATAGTACTTCTCCACGAAAGTGATCCTCTCGTATTCGTCGGGTACTGTGAATAGATTTGCATCTGGCTGGCCAGCCACATAGGTTTCGACAACTCGCTCGCTCCAATCCGTGATCGCACCATCGTGTTTTTTGAAAAACATCACACGGCGCAAATCTTCGCATCCTACTCCGGGGCCGCGCCAACTCAGCATTGTTGCGTTCGGTCCTTCGGTGCGAAGCGCAGTTGCGTTCTGGCCTACGATGCTCTCCTGGCCCAAAACTGTGGCAGGAGTTTTTATGGTGGATTCATCCGCGCGTTGTCTGCATCCAGACTCTGGCAACCATTGGCGGGCGCTTCGGTTCTGTGCAAAATTTCCGCGCCGTAGTGCAGTCACTGTGCGAGTAAAATCGTCGACCTTAATGTGAAGTCCGTTCGCGAGATCAATCTCTCTCACCGAATGGAGAACGGCACCGTCCTTGTTAAAGACATCAAATTGTTCAACAGTACTTCCATCCGTTCGGGTAGCAAGTTTTCCGCGCCTCATCAGGCGAGCGTTACCCTGACCTACAACAGCGCCCTCACCTGCAGACTCACGGAAGGTGAATGTCCCTCCCTTTTGGGGTGAATTGAGTGACGTCGATTGTGCGGATACCACAGAGGATCGCAGCATGTTGGGGACTACCACCCTTAACGCCGCACCAAGAGCGACAGCCAATGCAAACGTTCCTAAGAGCATAGTGACTGAACGAAACCTATTTTTGATGGGCATTATGTATCTCCTTACTTACTGTAGACAATATTGTTGATCTATGGCTGGGATGAAGACCTAGTTCGGGTTATTTCGGATCATTGAAAGTGATCGCATCCACAATTCATTGCCGCCAACTGGCACGAATCCACAAAATAGTCGCCAGGAACACATCCAGGACAGTTGCCGGTGTTGCATCCTGGCCCACAGCAACCAGTTTGTTGTGTTCCTTCAAATTTTCTTATGGTTCCACCACAGCTTTGGTAGTAGCACACACCTCCTTGGTTCGGATTGCACTGCGCTGCGGACCGTGTTCCTGAGATGCCATCAAACACCCCGCAACCACAAAACTTCTGGCAATCCTGTTGGCCGTTCACTGAGTTAAATCCGACGGCTAGGCCGATTAAGCCAAGCAAGATAAACTTAGATGTCAGTTTGCTTAACACGAGATGATACTGATCCCCTTGGCGTTAGAAGTCAAGAGTAAAGTGGTTGATCGCTGTAACATTGTTTTCAGCTTTGCCTGCTTCCTGGTTGGCTATTGTTGCCCAACCCGCCAAAAAGGTAAAACTAAAATCCAAAATCCAGAGGGACAGAGACCTGATCCGATGGGGGCAAAGACCGGTCTTTGTCCCCCAGGTGCCCTCAGGTTCCCCGAAACAGCTAGAGAAAAAAGTTGGGGCGTTTAGAGATTCAGCACTACTATGGCCGAATTGTGTTCAACTTCAATTCGGTAATAATCCCATCCCTATTGAAGTCAATAATTTTAGTTTCACCCTCTACGTGAAGGAACTTTCCCGGCTTGTCGTTCAACCAATCGACTCGGATCTTATATTTCCGTCCCAGCGCTAACCGAAGCTTGACACGATTGGTTGCGGCAGGAGCGAGCCCATCATCGGCGTAGGCACCGTTGCTACTGGCGAAAGCTCTTGCCCCCTCCAACGCGGGTGATCCATCCGGCCATTTGACATCAACAAAGAGGTCGTAAAATGCCAGCGGCTTTGGCAATTGCAAAGTAACCCCAGTTACCTGGCTGTTGGGTTTGATTGTAAACACGCGAGCCGCCAATGCGTTGTGAGTGCCTGGAGCATAGAAAGCCTCGTATGGCGTCCCACTCTTCGGTGCTCCATTTAGATTCACAGCTATAACAATCCGGCCATACGGCACATCGGTAAGTTTGAAGTTGCCATCTTCATCGGAATTTGCCCAGTTACCCGGAAGGTCGCGAACCTTACCGCCAGTTTGAAGCTCGCCGAATTCCAAGCGAAGGTTCCTAGCTGGCTTACCGTCTGCATTTAAGACTCGTCCAGAAATTGTGGAGTGGGTTTGGAAGGATGCCTGGACCAGAGCGCAACCGCCTGGGGGTACTTCAATTCCAGGAGAGCCGAGTACTCTACCCTTTCCCAGCACCGGGCTTTGTGCTGTTACTTCGTACACTCCGGGTGGAACCGCCGCTATTTTGAATATGCCATCTGGAAGGACTGTTGCCGTCCTGCTCTCGTGCGAACGCGAAGTCACCGTAAACTTGGCGTCCGAGGCGGCAACATATTCAGAAAATAGACTTAAAAAACCAATATTCTGTAGGGCGCGCCCTTCAATCCAACCGTTTCCAACCGCGCCATACTTTGAGATCGAGCGAAGAAATGCCACGTCTGGATCGTTGCCGCGGATGGTTCTTGTTGGGCTACAAACACCCACATCGTAAATGGGAACTCTTTCCAGACCTTTCCAAGCCGCTGGCATTTGCTTCGTATTTGATGTTGGTTGATAGTTCTTTAGCACTGTGACTGCCATGACTGGTTGACTATAACCGGTGTAAACCAGATAGTCAGCGTCGGATTTGAAAGTGGTATAGCAACTGGTCATACTGCCTGGGTCGATGAATACTTCCTTTGTGCCTGACGGAAGGCCTTTGAATATTTCAAGCACTTTAAAACGGTAGAGTGTTATCTGGCGGAATCCGCCAGTCTTGTCATCGTTGTGATCAATCACACGGCCAGAAAAGATAACAGGCGTGGTGTGGAAAATCGCACAAGCCTTGGCCGGCTCATAACTCGAACAAGTGCATGCCAATCCCGGCATGACTGTACTCAACAGAAGAATGACAGAACGAGAAGCCCACATATCGCTATTATCTCAAGAAACAATAAGGCTGCCCGAAGGGCTTCCGTTCGGGCGCGACCCCGTTCGGACACGTTCACCCTACCACGACTTTCCTTGTTATGCGCCTCGAATCCAATCTCAGTTCTCGACCCAACAAATTCCCTGATTTGGATCCAGGCTTATTGACCGCTCAGTCTTCATGCTGACCATCAACTCCCCGAGGCATCTTGACATCAGTAAAAAATAGCATCAAGATGATAAGCATGCGGACGACAGTCAATTTAGAGGACGATCTGGCCGAACGACTCCGCGAAATGTCCCACTCCTTACGTTGTTCGTTCACCGAGGTTTTAAACAATACGTTGCGGCAATCTCTTCGAAGTCAGCTACCGCCCGCAGAGCCGTACAAAACCATTCCTTGGAATGG
>JAYWBH010000551.1:0-4130 GCA_043781815.1 Bryobacterales bacterium
GCTATGCAGTCACGCCAGGATCGCAGTATTTTGGATTTTGTACGGGCTGACGCGGCACGGCTTTCCAGCAGCTTAGGCACGGGAGATCGCCGCAAGTTGTCGGAGTACATGGATTCCATTCGCGAGATTGAACTGCGCATTGAGAAGGTGGAAAAGCACGAGCAAAACGCCGTAACATTACCTACCCTTGATCGTCCTGCTGGCATTCCGCCGACCTTTGAAGAACATGCCGACATCATGTTTGACTTAATGACCATTGCGTTCCGTGCAGACTTGACGCGCGTCATCAGTATGATGATTGGCCGCGAAGGTGGCAACCGCACCTACCGTTCTATTGGCGTTCCCGATGCGCACCATGGCCTTTCACACCACTTCAATGATGATGCCAAAATTGCGCGCTTGCAGAAAATTGATCAGCATCACGTGGAAGTAGTGGCCCGGTTGCTGGCCAAACTGGAAGCGGCCAAAGATGGCAATGGTACGCTATTAGACAATTCCTTTGTGGTTTATGGAAGCAGCCTGAGCGATGGAAATCGTCATGAACATGTGAACCTGCCAACATTCGTTGCGGGCGGCGCTGCAGGCAAGATGAAGGGTGGTCGTCACATTCAGTATAAGAAGGGCACCCCGATGACGAACCTGTTTTTGTCTATGCTCGATATGGCGGGCGTGAAGCCAGAGAAAATCGGCGACAGCACGGGCAAGATTGAGCATCTTTCCGACCTGTAGACTAATTAACGGTACATGCCGCCGCGCGAACGGAATTCCCTAAGCTGGGCAACATCGTTCATCAGCATATTACGATCTCGAGGATCCAGGCGGTTGCGGTCCACCACTTTCTGAAGACTGTTGATCACATCGCCCAATTCGCGACGATCAAATTTACCGCGTTCCCATTTCTGCTGAAAATCGCTGATCTCACGACGCACTTTGTCTATGCGTTTCCCATCGTCTCGCGAAAGATAACGGGTATCGTGCATAGCCCGATCCACATCGGCACGCACGCGATCCAGAGGCTCACGTCCAGCACGGGACCGGTCATCGCAGTATCCATCGTAGCGCCTGTCCTCACCCCGATATTGTGCCTGGGCGCTGGTTGCCAGCAAGCAAATTAACGCCGCTACTGTGGGCTTCATCCAAGGGGTTCGCATAATTGCCTCTCGCCCGTTAAGACGCGGCTGCAAGAATTGGGTTCCAAGATTTCAAAATTTGAAGCGCAGTCCAATCCAAAATAGTCTAGGGGCTCCAGGCGCGTAGAAAGTCGCTTGCTGCACTGGAAACTCACCAGCGACCGCAGCGAAAGGTCTCGCCACAAAACTGCCGTTGCTGCCAAACCCAGTTGGTCCCAATTGAGCTGCCGTGTTGTAGCGCTGATCAAACAAGTTGTTCACCTGGGCCAGCAGAATCAATCGCCGGTTGATTTGATATCGACCTCCAAGACTTGCCACCGCGTAGGCGGACGTGCTGCCAGTTCCCAGGTAGTAAGTTCCATCGGCAACGTGCTGGTTGTTTTCATTGCCTCTGGCGTATACCCCTGACGTGGCGATCACGCCGAAATCGGCTGTGAATTTCGAGGTGACTTCAAAATCGGCAAAGGCCTTTAGAATGTGTTTCGGGATCAAAGGAATGGTGTCTCCAGGGTGGATTTGAATACTCCCATTCAGACCCTTAGCAGAAGCATCACTGGAGCTATTGCCGGAGCCGTTCACAACCTCCGCTGTTCGATAGGTGGCATCAAGAAGCGTATAGCCTCCCCCAACGGTAACCCGCCTGATTCGATGATGCGCCGCGAGCTCAACCCCTTGCCTGCGAGTCTTCCCGAAGTTTTTGAAGTAACCAAAGCCAGTATGGTTGGCGGTAACAAATAGAATGTCGTTGGTGTTTTCAGCTCGAAATAAACCGGCGTTCCATTGGAAGCCACCATTCTGCTTTCCACGGACACCTGCTTCAAAAGTGCGGGCCACTACTTGATCCAACGGCGGATCTCCTGCTACCGAATTTGGCAATTTACAAGGCTGTTCCGGGTCAGCACAGCCCAGTTCAATGGACGTGGGGCCTCGGCTACCTTCGCTGTATCCGAAATACAAGTTGACTGCTTCCGAAGCAGCATAGGTAACTCCTGCAGCCGGGTTAAACCGGCCAAATACTTCATGACCATCCAGCGATCCTCTGCCGCCGCCGGGTCGGATACCATCCGTGTTGTTGAGGCTGGTGCGATTGTATCGACCAGAGAGCGTAACGTTCCAGGCCTTGCCCAGAGAAAGGGTATCGGTTGCGAATAGACTCCAAGTGTGAGTTCGTCCTTCCAGGTTCACCCTGGCGTCGTAGGGAACTCCGTTCACATTGCCCCCAGTGATGCCATCGGCAAAGGCGTTGATGCCAGTAATGCTGCGGTCCGGATTCAGGTAGCCCAGTTGCGTGGTCTGTCGGAACTCCACGCCGCTGCGATCAACAGCCGCGCCGCCAGTGAACTGGTTGTGATGTCCGCCAGGAGACGAGTAGTAAGTGAACTGCCCAGCCCCTCCATAGTTGCTCTGGTCAATGTAGGTGCGATTCAAAAGCCCATTGCATTTTTCCCCTGGTTCATCCAGTTGTAATCCTTGTGCGATGCAACGCCAAAATGGAAACGGTGTATTTGCGGCAGTGGCACCGCTTCCAGGAAACCCCGAATAACCGGCAGCGGTGAGTGCCGTCCGATCCGCAGCGCTGGGTTGATACACAGCTTGATCTAGCGACATTTCGTTGATATCTCCATTGAAGGTGCTGGAATGGATGTTGCGGTAATATGCGTTGCCGGAAATTGTCAGCCTGGCAGATGGAGTGTGACGGGCGCTGAAGTTGAGAAACGGAGAACGATTGTTGGTGATGTCAGGCTTGGTATAAACACTGGCATAATCACGCGCCAAAAAACGCTGTTCCTGAAGCGCGTTACCGGTCAGCGAGTTGTTGGCGTAAGTAACACTTAACCCAAGAAACGTTTTACCGTGCTGCCAGCCAAGTCTAGTGAAGGATTGGCGGACATTGGAACCAGATGCATCGCGCCAACCTTTTTCAAAAAACAGGTTAGCAGCAAGAAACCAGTTCAGTTCCTTGAACGCACCACCATGTTCTAATTCAACGGATCGTCGCCGGTTACTGCCATAAACAGCTTGCACCAATGTCCCCGGATTGCTGTGCCCATCCTTCGTTTGAACCGACACAGCCCCACCCAGCGTATTCAGACCAAACAACGGGTTCGATCCCGGCATTAAAGTAGTCTCTGAAATTGCGATGCGCGGAATCAGATCCCAACTGACGGTATCGCCAAAGGGTTGATTCAAGCGCACGCCATCCAAATAAACTGAGACACCTTGCGGCGTGCCCAATAGGGGTGAGGCAGTATAACCGCGATAATTCAAATTGCTTTGATATGCGTTCCCCTGCACTTCATTCATATGAACCCCATTCAAACGACGGTTGAGTAAATCGGAAAGATCGAGTGATCCACTATTCGCCATATCCAGTTGTGTGAGCGTCTGAACGGAGGCAGGGATCTGATTAATAGTCAGATCAACACCGGAAAATGGCGTCGATCCTACCACGTCAATCGTATTGCGAGTTCGAGCCAGGGTTAGAGTGATACTGCGTGAAATCGGCTCTTCCGATGTAACTTCAATCTCAAGAATTTGTGGTGCAAAACCAGCTTTGGAGATTGTGATACGGTAGCGTCCGTTGGACAAGGCGGTAGCGGTGTAAGCACCCCGAATGTCGGTATGGAAAAGGCTGTCCACTTTGAAACCTCGCAGATGACCAGCGGCTTCCATCGGTATACCAGAAGGATCATTCACGTTGAAGCGAATTTCTCCGGCTCGAATGAAGAATGGGCAAAGGAACACGGCCAGGGCCAGACGAACAAAAAGCATATTTATATATTTTCGCATGCGCTATTTCGTCATGCTATTTTTCCTGTGTTACGAAATACATGAAATTGTAATCCATTGTTAACACCTGGTAGCTATTCTGTTAAACAAAACCAATCATGCTACCCTTCTTAAAGAAAATTGCACTGTTCGTCACCGCCATTGCCGCCATTTGGGCGCAATCAGAAACTGGCAAGGCCGCACTTGAAGGTAGGATTCTGGATGCGTCCG
>JAYWBH010000552.1:0-12261 GCA_043781815.1 Bryobacterales bacterium
CCATCAGACCAAATTCGTCTGCGTTCGCTTTGGGAATGTTCTAGTGAGCAATGGCAGTGTGGTTCCTATTTTCCAAAAGCAAATCGCCGCAGGTGGCCCGGTAACGGTGACCGATCCGGAAATGCGACGTTATTTCATGACCGTGCAGGAAGCCGTGCAACTGGTTTTACAAGCTTCCACCATGGGCAAAAAATCGGAAATATTTGTTCTGGATATGGGCAAGCCAGTGAAGATAGTTGACCTTGCAAAAGACATGATCACCCTGGCTGGCTTCGTCCCTGGCGAAGATATCGAAATCCGTTTTACTGGTCTGCGCCCTGGCGAAAAGTTGTTTGAAGAAATCAGTCTGGCTGGTGAAAACATCATGCCCACGGCGCACACAAAAATTTGTGTGTTTCAAGGGAAGCAGATAACGTTTGACCAGCTTGGTCCCTGGGTTTCAACACTCCAAAACCTGCTATGGCGGCGAGATGAAGCAGCCATTATTGAACAATTGAAACTTCTTGTTCCAGAGTATCAATCTTCATTTGAACCAGCGCAGCCGACTCCAGACCAGAACACTGCTCCAGTTGCTGGCAAGTTGGTCCGGGCATTTAAGGCGGCAGCCGGTTAAAGAATGCAGGAAACATTACCGAATCGAATGGCGGTTACCGGTGCAGTGGTTGTGGACCAGCAAGTGCAACGTCCCATCCGCGTTTTCATGATGGATTTGTTGTCCATCGTTCCTTACTATACCGGCCATTTATGCGCCGCTTTGAAAAACGTGAGTGAACTTCAAGTCGAAGTTGGGACTATCACCTACCATCTGGATCCTGAGTTTTTTCAACGCAAAAAACTGCAAACGAACCCAGGCGCGCTGGACATTATTTCAAAGGTTCGCATTGATTCTCCTCCCTTACGCAGGGTTCTGAAAACCATTGAGTGGCTGGTTAACATGGCCGCTCTGCTGCTTCGATTCGCGTTCTCAAAACCAGACCTGATCCACGTTCAATTTCTCCCCATGCTTAAACTCGGCGTGCCGTTAGAACTGTGGTTCCTAAGGTTCGCTCGTAAGCGGGGTATCAAGGTTATCTACACTGTTCATAATGTTCTGCCGCATGATTCTGGAACAGAACAACGAGCCAAGTACAAAGTTATCTACAGCCTTGCGGACCGATTAATCTGCCACGATATTTGCGCCAAGCAGCGGCTGATTGAAGAGTTTCAAGTGCCTTTGGAAAAGATTTCTGTGATCGCCCATGGTCCCCTGTTTGATCAACCCACCCAGCGCGTGGTTGGGAATGGACGAAAATTATTGGGCCTCACGAAGCAGCAGACTTTGATTCTGTGGCAGGGAATTTTACGCCCCTACAAAGGCGTTTCCTTCCTGCTTCAAGCGTGGGGTCGGGTGATGAACGAACTGGGCGAAGAGCAGGCCTGTCTGGCAATTGTGGGTAATGGCGAGCAGGAATTGATAGCCTCAATCCAAGAAGAAGTTGCATCTTTGGGTATCGCGCCCACAGTGAAACTGGATCTGCGCTTCATCTCTGTTGACGAAATGACCGACCTTTATCTTGATGCCGACGTTTTGGTTTATCCTTACAGCGAAGTGACCACTAGCGGCGCACTGATGACCGGAATCGGTTACGGCAAAGCTATCATCGCCACACGGCTGCCAGCATTTGAACAATTGCTGCATGACGAACAGAACGCCTTGTTAGTCTCTTACGGAAATGTAGACGAGCTGGCGTCCACTCTTCTGCGCCTCATCCGTGATGAACCTTTGCGCCAGCGCTTGGGGAATCGGGCTAAGGAAAGTTATTCCAATGGATCGCAATGGAGCGATATTGCGGGTCAAACGCTGCAATGCTACCAGGCTGCACTACAACCGGGCACAGGATGCAGATGACCGCATCCAATCCAGTGACTGGTGAATTCAAAAAGCTTTTTCAGCAGTCTTCGCATTACCTTTTGGGAATTGGTGGAACCATGGCGTTGGGCTTTATATCGTTCCCAATTTTCACCCGCATGTTTTCCATCGCCGATTACGGCATGATCGACTACGCTTCAAAGATCCTGCTACTGCTCACGGCCCTATCTAAAGCTGGGATGCAGAATTCAGTACTGCGCTTCTTCAACCATAAAGACTTCGCCAATGATCCGGCCGCAGCCAAGCGCTATTATTCCACCGCCTTCTTCGGCGTTTCAGCCATTGCCGCACTAGTCACAATTCCGCTGATTGGTTTAGGATTTTTGCCTGCCTCATTGAGCGGAGGCCCACTTGCTTCCATTCTCTGTTTTGCTTCTTCCCTTGTATTTTTGCGAGCCATTCAATCTATCCTCTGGTCTTTTCTTCGAATTGAGGAACGCACGAAAGCTTCCAATGTTGTGACCTTCCTGCTGAAGGCGTTTACGATTCTCGGTGTCATCCTTCTGCTGCCCGGATTGGGCGCCTCTGTGAAAACGTATTTCATAGCCGTGATGGCTGTGGAACTCGCGGTTGTACTCGTCTTAATTGCCCTGTTAGTCCGTCGAGGATTGTTGCACCCCACTAGTTTTGATCCCATTCTGTTTCGCGCAGCAATTTCTTTTGGGCTGCCTTTAGTCCTTCAAGAAGCCTCGGGCATTGTGCTGGATGCAGGTGACCGATTCATGGTTGATAGCTACATGGGTGCCGACGCTCTGGGTTTTTATTCCGTAGCATATGGATTATCGGGATACATCAACACCATCCTGATGGGCCCGTTGGGATTGGCAATCATCCCCATCTATATGCGCTTGTGGAATACCGAAGGCTCAGCTAAAACGTCAGAATTCCTCAGCCGCGGACTCGATATGTTCATCATGGCTGCTGTGGGTACCCTGGCCATTGTGCTGGTTGTCTCTCACGATGCGGTTACTTTGCTGGCCTCCGCCAAATACTCTGGTGCCGATAAATTAATTCCGGTGATCGTGGCAGGGTTGCTGATTTATGCCGCACAAATTTTCCTGAACGCCGGCCTGATGATTCACAAACGAACCTACGCCATGGCCGGAGCCCTCACTGCTTCCTGTATTCTTAACCTCGCGCTGAATGCCCTGCTACTGCCCAGAATCGGCCTTCAGGCTGCGGCCATTGCCACTTTCATTAGTTATGCCTTTTGCACTTTTTTACTGGCTCGCTTAGCCTTCAAAGTCTTACCGATGAGTCTTGCTCTAAAACCCATTGGCGGGTATCTGGTTGCAGGAACCGTGACTTGGGCCGTGGGTTCCAATATTGACTTCGGAAGCACCTTCGTAAATTTCACAGGTAAGTCGGTCCTTAGCCTCACCATCTACGCGGCCATCCTCTATGCACTGGATAGCCGCATCCGTGAATTCGCATCACAGACATGGTCACATTTGCGCGGACAAACGGCAGTCCCCGGTGCCGTACCTCTTTAAAGAAATTATGCCCACCATTGTTGCAGCAGCTCCAAATTTAAAGCCCATTGCCGCCCAATCGCACCACGTGCTTTTTGTGTTTGATCAACTGCGCAACCTGGACGGCGGCGCGGAACGATCTTTGCTAAAGATCACCCAACTGCTGCCCACAGAAAGATATCACGCCTCTATCATCACGTTCGATCAACCAGCCGATACAAGCTTCTTCGCCAGATTCGGTTGCCCGGTGTATGTGCTTCCACTTACCAAAACCTACAATTGGGGAAGCATTATTGCAGCCAGAAAGTTACGAGCTTTCATTCGATCTCAAAACGTCACCATAGTGCAAACATTCTTTGCCACTTCTGATTTGTGGGGTGCTACCATCGCCAAGCTCAGTGGTTGCCCGGTGATCATCTCCAGCCGTCGCGATATGGGGTTCTTACGCACGCTGAAACATCGTATTGCATACCGCCTACTGGCCCCCATGTATGACCGCATTCACACTGTTTCAGACGCTGTTCGTGATTTCACTATTCAGCAAGATCACGCTGCCGCGAACAAAGTAATTACCATCCGCAACGGTGTAGAATTGCGGCAAACGCCCTCCGCGCTGGACGTGGCGTCGTGGCGGACTCGTTTCGGTTTGGATGAATCGGCTCCATTGATTGTGGATGTAGGTTCAGTCAAGGCCGTGAAAGGCTACGAAACTTTGGCCAAAGCGGCTGAAATTGTTTGTAAGCGGTATCCGAAAGCGATGTTTGTTGTAGCCGGTGCAGTTCCTGAACTGGAGTATCTGCGCCAATTGCAAACCTTAATCGACAGTCTTGGTTTGTCCAAAAACTTTCGCTTTATGGGACGGGTTGACGATTCGTTTCCACTGCTACAAATCAGCAATATTTTTTGTCATCTTTCGGCAACGGACGGACTTTCCAATGCCCTGCTGGAAGCCATGATGGCTCAACTACCGTGCGTCATTACCAGGGTTGGTGGGAATCCAGAAGTAGTGGAAGAAGGTCGCAGCGGATTTGTTGTTCCTCCTGGCGATTATGAGCTGGCCGCCAACCGTTTGCTGCAGCTTCTCGCTGACCCCCAGGGTGCAAGGATAATGGGAGAGCGAGGTAGACAAATCATTGAGACAAATCTCACCGCAAAAACCATGGTGCGTGATCTTACTGCACTCTATGACGAATTGCTTGAATCCAAAGGTATCTAAAGGTAACCCATTGACTATTTCCCGCCATAGCAATCGCTGGATTGCAAGCCTCCCGCTGCTGCTGTTCGCTAGCGGTGCATATGCTATGCAACCGCGCATCTTTTACACGGATCTTGAGAGTGGACCGAACTCCAAAGGCGAAAACAATGCTGGCGTTTATGTCAACATTTACGGCAAGGGTTTCGGAGCTGTCAAAGGGTCTTCCTTGGTATCCATCGGAGGGGGCAAAGCCGCCAGCTATCCCATTTGGACCGATACACAAATTGCCATTCAAATCGGTTCGGCAGCAAACACCGGCAGCATCCTGGTCAACACCCCTTCAGGCAGTTCCAACCCCATGCCCTTTACCGTTCGTGCGGGGAACATTTACTTTGTTTCACCCAACGGTAAGGACGGAAACAACGGTAGCTTCGGCTCGCCCTGGCAAACCGTGCTGAAAGCTCGCGACACCATGAAAGCGGGCGATACGGTGTACGCCATGAACGGGCTCAACCATTTGGTAGATGATGGCCAAGGTTGGAAAACAACCATGTTGCTGCGCACTGGTGGCACTGCGGGCAACCCCATGGCCCTCATTGCCTATCCGGGTGCTAAAGTGACCTTGGGGACAGTGAATGGTCCGAACAGCGCTATCCGTTCCAATGAAAATAGTTCTGGATACTGGGTGTTTGCGGGTCTCATTTTAAGAGGCGAGTTTGAAGCTGTCGCGCTATATGCGGGTACGAACTGGCGATTCGTTAACAATGACATGTCCTGCCCAAATGGCGACTTCGCTTCCGCCTGCTTTGAAACCTCCGTTACCAACAATGTCAAACTATTCGGCAACAACGTTCACGATACAGGCAAGGCTACTGCATCGTCACTCTATCACGGGGTTTACTTTTCTACGGACACCAACAATATTGAAATGGGCTGGAATCAAATATCCAATGTGCACGGTTGCCGCGGAATCCAAATTCACTCTTCCCCGCTGCAAGGCGGTGGACCGAACGACCCCACTGGGCACAATCAATACGGCATCAGCATTCACGACAACCTGATTCACGATACGCAATGCGATGGAATCATTTTCGCCACCATTGACCCTTCCAAAGGCAAAATTGAGGTGTTTAACAACATCATCTATAACGCTGGCAAAGGTCCTAAAAACCCTGAAAATGCTGGAAACTGGTCTTGCATCAACGCCCAGAGTTACACCAACACTGGACCCATTGGCAGTGGCATTGTAGACATCTACAACAACACCATGTTCAATTGCGGCACCTTTGCCAGCCCACCGTATAAGGACTCGAACAACGCCATCAGCTATTCCGGTCCCAATGGAAATGTGAAGGTTCGTCTACGCAACAATATCTTTTATCAGTCTTCCAACATTCCCTACATCGCAATCAATAAACCTACTGGTGGAATTTGTTCCAACACGGAAAACTGCGGTTTTGTTTTTGGCTCCAACAACCTTTTTTACGGGACAGGCGCGGCACCTGGCAATCCTAACATCACCAATTCCATCAACAAAGATCCGCTGTTGGTGAACTTGTTGCAAGGTGATTTCCGTCTGCAAGGAAAGAGCCCTGCCCATAAGGCTGGCATCGATACAGGGCTCACCGTCGATCGGTTTGGCAATCCACGAGGCGGCGCTGCCGGATTTGATATAGGAGCACATCAATTTGCCGAAGCCACCGTGGCCTTGCTCAACTGCTCCCCGGCCGTTATTCTGACACCAGGAAAGACGTCGTGTGATGTGGTGTTAGACGCCGAAGCACCTGCTGGAGGGTTGGAAGTGGCCCTGGCTAGTGAAAGCAACAGCATTGTGCCCCAGGCTAACATCGTCATCCCCGAAGGTGGCTCGCGCATGGCAGTTGAATTGCGTGCAACATCGGTCTCAAACCGATTGCTAACCAATGTCACAGCCAGTTTGAACGACGTCAGCAGCACTTCACCCGTGTGGCTGCTGCCTCCAGGTGACACTGCTCCTTTGATGTTGTCCGTAGCGAATGCCGCCAGCTTCTTATCCGATGGAGTCAGCCCCGGCGCTATCATCACCATTTTCGGTTGGAACCTTGGACCCAAAAGTCCATCCGGCCCACTCGTCGATGGCACACCGCCTGGTCCACTGGTTGCCAACACTCGCCTGCTGATGGATGGAAATCCCGCAGCATTGGTTTACGTCCAAGCTGACCAGATTACCGCTACTCTTCCCAATACTTTAGCCGGAGCAAGCAACGTGTTACTTCAAGTGGAGTTTCAAGGGCAACGATCCAATCCAATGTCGGTTCCTGTGTTGTCCACAACCCCGGGAATCTTTACCGCGAATGCTTCCGGGCTTGGGCAAGCACTCATTGTGAATCAGGATGGAACGTTGAACTCCCCTGCCCGTCCAGCTCCAAGGGGGTCACGCGTTATTTTCTACGCTTCTGGGTTGGGCCTAGCCGATGCGCTGTGGCTGCACATCGGAGCCTTGGATACACAATTGGATGTGACCACCACCAGAACCACTTTCCCTGGATTATTCCAAATGGCAGTTCAAATTCCACAACAAGCTGACCCCGGCGATGCCGTACCCCTGGAACTGGCCGCTGGCGATCAACGCAGCCAGCCCGGCGTGACCATCGCCATTATTTAGGAACATCCCGTGCCCAGAGTCAGTGTCATTGTCCCTTCCTACAATACCGGTGCCTACTTGCAGCAAGCTTTGGATAGCGTGCTTAGCCAGACTTATGGCGATTGGGAAGTAGTTTTGGTTGACGATGGAAGCACCGACAATACAGCCGCCATAGCCGCTGCAAACGTAAACGCGTTTGGCGACAAGCTGGTTTATGTGTTCCAGAATAATCGCGGCCTGCCCGCTGCGAGGAACACGGCCATCCGTCATGCACGCGGCGAATTCATCTCAATCCTTGACGCTGACGACGTCTACGCGCCACGGCGATTGGAAAACAGTGTAGCCGCTATGGATCGCAATCCGAAGGCTGGTTTGGTCCATTCCAGAGTTGCACGAATCGGCATGCAAGGCGAGAATTTAGGCGAACCGCCCGCTCCATCCTCAAACTATCTATCAGGCAATATTGCCGATTTCATCTACACCAGACGCGCCCATATTCTTTGTCCAACAGTGATGTTCCGCAAATGCTGTCTGGAAAAGTCTGGCTGGTTCGACGAAAATATGAAGGCCACAGAAGATCGTGATCTTTGGTTCCGCATTGCCCGACACTATTCGGTTACCTATCTGGACGAAGTTCTGGCTTACTACCGAATTTCTCCCACATCGATGAGTAAGGATTGGGAACGCATGCGAAAATCGGCACTGCACTTCATTGAAAAACACCATCGTAGCGGTGCCTGCGGAAGATTGTTAATGAATCAGGCTCTTGGAAATTTCTACCGCGAACGGGGTGACGCCGTGTTCAACACCGGAGACCTGAAACAAGCGTTAGCATTGTATATGAAGGCTGTTGCTTACTACCCCTTTAATCTTGCCAATGATTATATGTTGCTGCGGGCTTTAGGGGAGCCAGTTTTATCAATGGTCCGGTCACAGCCATTGTGACTTTATATATTTTCAAGTTGGAGTTTTCATGCGAGTGACTTATTATGGCCAGGCCTGCACCCTGATTGAAGCGGGTGGCAAAAAGATCCTGACCGACCCATGGTTAACCGAGGGTGCTTATTGCGGCACCTGGTTCCATACACACATTCTTGCCGATGCCGGTGTCACACCAAAAACGGTCCCCAAAGATATTGATTACCTGTTCATTTCTCATGAACACTTAGATCATATGGACACCGCTACCCTGCGTCATTTCCCTTGCGATACGCCACTACTGATCTGCAAGTTTGTGACCCCGAAGTTTCGTCAATATTTAGGCGGCTTGGGATTCACCAACATTCAGGAACACGTCTCCGGCGAAAAACTGGATTTGGGCAACGGAGTTTCCGCCACCATTTTTGGTACCGCTGAATACACCAACGATTCCGCAATTCTGGTGGAACACGAAGGCGTCCGCGTGTTCAATGAGACCGATTGCAAACTGGCATACGGCGATCTAAAGCGCATTGGTGAAATGGGAATCGACATTGGCTTTTATATGTTTTCCGGTGCCAACTGGTATCCCATGCTCTACGATTATGCTGAAGATATCAAACTGGATTTGATTCAGCGCCGCCGCAAAGCCCTGCTGCGAAGTCTGGTACAACGGGTAAAGCTTACCAAACCACGATACGCTGTTCCCGCCGCCGGACCGTGCACTGTGCTACATTCTGATCTGTTTTATTTGAACTCCGAAGAAACAGGAATCTTCATCGATCCCGTTCTGGCCGTGCAGGCTATGACTGATGCGAAATTGTCCAGCGAAGGTCTGTACATGGCATCGACCGATGTTTGGGATAGCGTCAAAGGATTTGAATCCCATGCCCCGGCATCGTTTCGAGTGCCTCGCGCCGAATATCTTCGCGAAGTTTCAGCAAGGCTTGCTCCTTCCATCCTGGCCGCTCGTGCCGCCGAATCACCCGCAGGAAGCGACTTGGACAACATGCTCACCGAACATTTTGACGAGTTGGCCGCCATACAAACCGAAGCTGTCCGCAAACGCATCAACGCCAAACTCGCCTTCGTCGTTAGTGGTCCGCAAGGCGGGGAGTGGACCGTCGATTTCACTTCCCCTGGTCCCACCTACGTGCGCCCCGGAATTGCCGCAGATTGGAACTATCGTATTGAAGTGGAAGATAAGTTGATCGATCCTTTTGTCCGTGGCGAGGAACCATTCTTTGAAGATCTTCTCCTTTCCCTGCGCTTTAAAGCCTCCCGACGTCCCGACGAATATAACGAACCGCTGTATCACTTTTTATACGATCCCGATCCTAAGAAACTTCACGACTGGTATGCCACACATTGATTTCCCTATTTCTGATCTTCCTTTAGACACCGCTGTTCGCGTTGAGCATGAGCGCATGGCCATTGTGGTCACTCGCACAGCACATGGAATCAGCGCCTTTGTCGACGTCTGTCCGCACGCGGCTTGGCCCCTATCCGGTGGGCTTGTCGAAAACGGAGTGCTTTCCTGTGACGGCCATGGGTGGGAGTTTAACCTCGAAGATGGCCGTTGTATGAACGCGCCTGCCTACTGCCTAACCCCTGTGCAATTTACGACCATGGGCGATTTCCTTCGCTTAGAGTGGGAAAGAAAGTTAGCCAACAAACCCAGCCTTTGCAGCATAGGGCAGCAATGAAAGCAATCTCCATCGGTTACCACGACGTTGTCGAAGCAATTACCCGTTCCGACGATCCTCTACGCCGTTGTCCTGCGCACTACACCTTGGACCGCCCCAGCTTTCAAACTCACTTGGATGCCATCCGTACTCAAGCGCCCAAAGCGGTTGTCAGCAGTATCGGCAAGCCGCGCCAATGGGTGGACCAAGTTCCCATTTTCCTCACCTTCGACGATGGGGCTATCGGATCCTACACCTGTGTTGCCGAAGAACTGGAATCAAGGGGATGGCGTGGACACTTTTTTATCACCACCGATTGGATCAACAAGCCCGATTTCATGAGCCCTGCACAAATCCGTGAACTTCACCAGCGAGGTCACGTGATCGGCAGTCATACCCATTCCCACCCGGCCCGCATGTCGAATCTTTCCTGGGATGATTTGATCCGGGAATGGTCTGTGAGTTGCCAGATATTGAGCGATATTCTGGGCGAACCGATGCGCGTAGCCTCAGTTGCCGACGGATATTATTCGCGTAAGGTTGGACAATCCGCTGCCGCCGCTGGAATTCAGGTGTTGTTTAACTCCGAACCAGTGAAATCCATTTCCACGGTGGATGGTTGTATGATCCTGGGGCGCTATTCGATCAAGGCCGGAACGCCGGCGTCAACCTCTGGAGCAATTGCCTCCGGGGCTCTGTGGCCAAGCTTGCAGCAGACCGGATTGTGGGAAGCCAAAAAGGCGATGAAAGCTTTGGCTGGGGATTCCTACCTCACCGTGCGCAAGTATATTCTTTCCACCAGACAGCTCTAAAAAGGCGAAGTTCAAACGCGTAAATGGGCGAATTCCTTGATCAGTTCAAAATTCGTTTGGACGCTGGTGATCGTCTCACCACGCTGCTCTATCCGGGATTCATCAGCAATTCCCAAATGTTGAGCACCAACAATGTACTCTACCTTCATTGGATCTATTCCCATGATCCGGCAACAGGTGGCGTCCACAGCGACGTTATCGCTTCCCATCACTAAAACCCCAGCTTGCTTCGGTGTCCCTTGAATGGGCCCATTGCCTTCCATGCCAACAATGCCATCCACAATGGCAAAAGTTTTGCGAAAGATGCGGTTCAGCTCAATAATCGACGTCGGAATCTGCGTCATGTGCAGAAAATTCTTTGGCCAGCCATAAACTGCTCCAGGAACCAGACCGAAAAAGTTCTTCATCGATAAAGTTGCCCCGGCCCAATGATGGGTCTTCATTTTCGCCAGAGAAACCACCAGATCGGCGCTGAGTGCCGAATTTGGAAGATAGATTTCTTTGTGATGGGCAAACTTTTCAACCCGCGTCACATCGTCGCGATTCAGGTCGACAAAGTTGGATTCAAACTGGGATAGTCCGCTGCGATAGCCCGCCTCTTCGGCAATTCCCAGAGCATCGCGCCGATGTCCTGGACCCTCGCCGATTTGAACGTGTGCCCCAAGACTTCGGAACGCGTCCCAGGCCGCCGCCACCACCGCTACGTCTGTGTTGATGGCCGTATTCCGGTCGAATTCAACCAGATTTGGCTTCAAAAGGACTTTCTTACCCTTCACGTCCAGGCCACATTCGCGGATCCCTTCCAGAATGCGACTTACCAAATCGTCGGAGTAGGAAGCAGCTTTCACCACCGCCACTACCGATTTGCCGCCTTTCACTGCGAGTTCCGCCTGACCCACCCGATTGCACCCCGTTGTTGCCATTCCAGCCGCAGCTAGCCCCCAAAATTCTCTGCGAGAAGAAGTCGAAGCCATCATGAGCTCACCGGAGGTCGTAGTAGACCAAAAGCTCCCTCCGCTGCCCCGATTGACTCGACAGCCGTCACCAAAAGATCGCGACCGGTTTCCTTAGCCGCTTCAACTGGTACTTTCATGCCGTAAGAGCGCAAGCTTAGCTTCAAAAGCGCACTGGCTAAGGGAGACTGTCCTTGCTCGTACAATTGCCTGGCCCGGGCTAAAGCGGGACCAAGATCTGCATCCCGATTTCCCTGTAGCCCCAGCAAAGCAAGCGCTGTAGTCTCAGGATAAGATGGCAGGTCAATCCCCAATGCTGCGGTGCTCCCGTAATTCCAACCCCCATCGCTGCAGCGGCGACGCAGAATCATCCCCTCACCCATTACAATGCGCCGTTTCAACAAGGCTCCGCCAATATGAGGTGCCGCCATTTTCAGTGCGACTAGTGAATGAGCAGTAGGTTCAATCCAACTCACCGAGTCAGGACGCCACGGCCAGCCCCGATATTTCAGGTCATGGCCAGTAGGGGATACATTGGTGAAATAGGCCACTACGCGTTGTAGCAATCTGCCTTCCACACCAGCCGAATCCAACATCCAATCCACACCATTGCGAAATCTGGAATCGTACACGTTGCGAACGCAATGCAGGGTGACCGCCAGCGCAGTAGACCAATGGGCATCTTCTACTTGAG
>JAYWBH010000553.1:0-4095 GCA_043781815.1 Bryobacterales bacterium
CAGTATTGTATCCAACGGTTCAGTATTCCTGGGGACCACACCAGGGCCGAGCCAAATTGCGAGTAACAGTCAATGTACGATGGACCTTGGCCAAATCACATATGCAGACCCTGGGACGAACGACGTTAGCTTGCACATTCCTGTGCAGTCCTTCAGCACACTATTCAGTAATACCGGACCCCAGACCAAGCAGGTGTATTCTGTGCCGATTGATAGAGCAGGGCAAGTGCCTACGACTTGGCCGAGTACTTCCAATGGGACTTGGCTGGTGGCACCCGCGCCGCCTCCTATTCCACCTGCTGATTTCACCATTAGCGCTGCCCCAGTTGGATCAACAACCACGGTGGCACGCTCGAACTTACAGGTAAATTATACTGTGAATGTGACCCCGGTGAACGGATTTTCGGGCACTGTCAACTTAGCGGCAACAGGCTTGCCGGGCGGTGCAACTGCGACTTTTTCTCCAGCCTTCATCACTGGTTCAGGTTCAGCCATGATGACTATTCACCCTGACAACACGAATATTGCAGGGAATTTTGATTTGTTCGTCACCGGACAGAGCGGACAAATAAGCCACTCTTCTGCTAAGCAACAAATTTCTTTCCAAGACTTCACTTACACCATATCGCCCACCACACAGGCCGTGGCTCCGGGTGGGACTGCAATTTACACGGCAATGGCAACGGGTTTAAACGGTTACAGTTTACCAGTCATTTTCCACATGGTTCCATGTTTACAGCCGCCGCCAGCATTTGCTGCGGCTCAAGACATCAGCTTGACGCTTGGGCAACCAAAACAAATTTCGGTTCCGCTGTTAGACTCAGCAGCCCCCTTATTTCCTCGTTGCTTGAATGTGACTTTCGCAAGCACCTATTCCAGCAAAACGGCGACTATGTTTGTGGATACAGGGTCAGCATCAAGTTTCACCCTGGGGGTTTCTGCCGCACAGAGTATCAGTTCGCCAGGAACCGCCATCTATACATTGTCCACCGTAGCTTCCGGCGGTTTCAATGGGAGTGTTGGATTAAGCATGACTGGATTACCCGCAGGCGTTACCGCCAGTAGCCTACCCAGTTTGCCGTCCACTGGTTCCGCTACTTGGACGCTGTCCGCAAGGCAGGGAGTAATACCAGGCACTTACCCAATCACAATTGCGGGGGTTGGTGGTTCAATCACGCGGACAGTTTTCGCAATTCTCACCATCCAAGGTCCGGCAGATTTCACAATCTCCGCGAATCCATCCACCGTAAATGGCACTCCTAGCTCAGTGGCCAGTATGAATATTTTGGTCACGGGCTCACAAGGTTTCAGCGGTCAAGTCACAGTAACGCCCTCCGGGTTTCCATCGAACACAACTGTTTCACCTTCGTCAGCTATCGTAACGGGCACAGGCATTGCGTCGTTTCTCATTACTACTACCAATTCCGCCAACGGGAATTTCCCGATTAATATCATGGCCGCAAACGGATCAAACAGCCGTCGAACCACGGTGATGCTGAGTCTCGGCGCGGCGGCACCAGCGACGATGATTGCGCCTTCACCGGGTGCTTTCCTCACGGGCAGTTCGGCAAACTTCACTTGGACGCCGGGCGCAGGTGCGAGCCAGTACCAGCTCCTTTTGGGTTCCTCCGCTGGCGCGTCTAACTTCTATTCCGGCAATCCAACTTCCGCTCAATCGGCGATCGCGTCATTGCCTGCGGTTGGGACAACAGTTGTGGCCACACTGAGGTCCTTAATTGGCGGCGGTTGGCAACCTCAATCATATACGTATCAAGTGGTGGAACCATTGTTCGGCGCGAAAGTGGCCCCACTTTCTGCTACCACGGAAGTGCGATCTGTTCCGAACAATAACGAAGAAACCAGAACGGGACCATACTACGCCGTTAAAGGGATTAACCCGACGATCTTTATAAGTGCATCAAATGTTACTTCTTGCGACTTGAAAACCGAAGAAGGAGGTACCATACCCGGCAAGTTGCTTCGCCCGAGTATGTGGGCAAGTTCAGGAAACTCCAACAGTTCCTTTGACGTTAGTTTCTCCGTTCCCAATTCTGTTACTTCTGGACTGAAGGACATGACTTGTCAAATAGGTGTCGATCAATATACAGCACCATTAGTAGTCAACGTCTACGACGCTTCCCCGATCATCACAGAGGTCATCCAATATCCGTCAGAAGTCGAAGGTGGGCCTTTTTGGATCACTATTCATGGGACTAACCTGGGTAAATCCGGTACTGTCTCAGTATGTCCAACAGGAGCAAATCCCTGTAACACAAGCTCCCAAGATTTCACCAAGACGAGCTATGACGATGTTGACAGTTCGTGGACCCAACCCCCAACAGGCCAAGGAGAAATAAACGTCCTGCTATACCCCACTCCTAACACGAACGGCCTCTTTGACGTGCAGGTCAACTCGAAGGGGGCATCCGGGTTGGCATTCGGCTTTGGAGGTGGTCAGAACACTGCTACAGCCGCAGGCAGCAACAAGCTTCCTGGCGTCCAACTCACTAAAGTGTTGGAGATAAGTTGGGCCTCGGCTAATAACCAACCACTTTGGCGAAGCTTTAATTTCGCTTCAAATGGCGATTCGCTAATCGGCCCAGTGTTTTGGCGGCATGCAAGCATTGGAACAGCCGTAAATGAACCATCTGCCCTGATCGCAGGAACCAATGCCCGGATGGAAAACGTGCTAATTCGATTGCCGGGTGCCAGTGGCTCTGGAATCGTTAGGATAACAGTTAGCCCGGCGGACTTCACCATTCCCGATACAGCAGTCTCCTTCGTTGGAGGTCAGGCAATCCAGGCCGGGCAATCGAGGATTAGCATTAACACCGGCACGCTTCCCCAAGCTATAGGTAAAGGGCAAGCATACACGTTTACCTGGAGTCTGCGACTTGGTGTCGGACCAATGCTTAAGTTTCAGGAAACAACTCATAAAATCTATCGGTTACCTACTGCACTTCCCACCGTCAACCAATTCAACCCAACTGAAATTCGTGTTGACCGTGTGACTACTGATGCAAATGGCTGTACTAGCACAAGTAAGAGCTGCATTGTAACTAACGTCATCACGGGTCTGCTAAACAAACCTACTTTCAATTCGTTAGAACATATTCATTCAGAGGATCTATCCAACCCTTGGGCTGTATTAGATTACATTCCTAATCTCGGCATGGATTGCGAATCCCTCTCACTATTGGGTGCAGTGCAGTTGAGAATGCTTGGGTTGCTAACCGCAGATACAAACAAAGCCTATCCTACAGGTGCCTTTCCCTTGCCAGGGGACACGGATGCAACCTCGCAAGAGACAATGACGACAAATGGGGTTCTGTACAATTTGGTCTTTGCTGGTAGCAATAAGTTTGAAGGTTATATAAACCTTGGCCCTCCGGATTCTCCCACATCTGGGGCCGTTGCTTATACCGTTGCCCCAAGATCAACTAGCTCAATTAGTCCTACTGTTTGTAATGTTTCCCCCTCGTCCATCGAGAACCGTCTGAGCTTCGCCGTTTTGATCGATGTTTATACTGGGTTAAGGATTGATCTCGATCCATTCAAACTGGGTCAAGTTTGGTTTGCTCTCGCATCGGGTGCAACCTTAGATGAAGTGGTCTTTCTACCTAAAGTTTGTCCGTAGGTCTAAAAACAAATGCTAAAAACAATACTATTTTATTCAACCTTTGCATCAGCGATTATTTTCGCTCAGATTGGTAAAAATGTTCACGTGATAGCAATAGATCGATCAACTACTAGGGAACCTGTTGCAGTCAGCCGATCAAAGGTTATCTTCCACACAGTTCTATCCGCTTTCGAGCTGGATTCACTGCAGCCAGTAGTCCCAGGAAGCTGGGAGGATCAAATCATCACGGGCTCTAAGTTGGCCGTTAAAGATGAACTCATACTTAGCTTTGGAAAGCTTGTTGGATTCGCAACGAAGCGTGCTTCAGACGGCGACATATTAGTTGCACGGTGGGAAGGAACTAGCCAGGATCCAACTAGGGCTATTTGGCTATACGATACGCCTTACGAAACGATATTTGTGCTTGAGGTTGACCCTACATTTATTGGACCAGCGAGTATCAACCAATATTGTGA
>JAYWBH010000554.1:0-4093 GCA_043781815.1 Bryobacterales bacterium
CAACCGGAACTTAAAATCACCGCGTTCCAGTTGACCCTCCACAGGCGTATCTCCAAGAGTTTCAAATGTGCCAAAATCCCACAGCATCATGGAACCCGCACCGTAGTTTCCTTTAGGAATGTTGCCTTCAAACGTGGCGTATAGCAAGGGATGATCTTCCACGTGCACCGCCAGACATTTGAATTCCGGGTCAAGCGTAGGCCCTTGCGGCACAGCCCACGATTTAAGCGTTCCGGCCACTTCCATGCGCAAATCGTAATGCAATCGACTGGCATGGTGCCGCTGGACACAGTAAACATTGGGCGGCAACGTGCGCGAAGCTGCATCTTGAGCATCCGGTTCGGGAGTTTTTTCAAGCGAGCGTTTGCGAAGATATTCGCTGAGTGCGTGAGGATCTGTAGGCATCGCGGCAGTAAATGGAGCTTCGGTAAACCAGTATGTTCCCACGCTGCGGCGGTAAGCAAGTGCTCGTTATGGGAGGATATACTTATAACTAACCCGTGGCAAAGCTGAATAAACTTGTGTATCCTTCCATCGAAGAGCTAATGATCGAGCAAGGCACGGGACCCATCACCGATATTTCCTTACTTCACGGTGGCTTCTGGCCAGGAGAGGAATCCGTCGAGGAGTTTCTGGCGGCGATCAATGAGTGGCGCGGCCATTCGCAATCCGGCTCAGCAGCATGACTGCGATAGTTGTCGATACCGATTGGGTGTTCCCGGTTTGACTCTGATCTCACACGACCAGTAGACGGAGACTCACTTCCACGATGCTCAATTTCCGTTGGCTCTACCTTCTATTCTTAGTCTCCGGCTTCCCTGCGCTCCTTTATCAAGTAGTATGGCAGCGCACCCTTTACACCATATTCGGCGTCAACATTGAATCGGTCACCGTGGTTGTAAGTGCCTTCCTGCTTGGACTTGGCCTGGGCAGCATGCTGGGCGGCTGGCTTTCTAACCGCAAAACGATTAGCCGCTTCACAATATTCGGACTCATTGAATTAGGGATTGCCGCCTTTGGAATCGTCTCCCTGCCTTTGTTCCATTGGGTGGCCGAATTCACTGCGGGCTCTCCACCTGCCCAAACATTTTTAATTACATTTGGTTTAATCGTTTTTCCCACCATTTTGATGGGTGCCACGCTGCCAGTGCTGGTAGCGGAACTGGTGAGCCGATCAGGCAACGTTGGTCGATCTGTGGGGATGCTCTACTTCGCCAACACACTCGGTTCATCAGCGGCTTGTTTTGCAGCAGCCTTGGTCATTCTGCCGATGCTGGGAATGTCTGGATCGGTAAAAGTGGCGGCGGCACTCAACGCAGCCGTTGGGTGTTCTGTCTTGTTCTTTGCGTCGAAATGGAGGGCCCCTGAAAGTTCAGTTATAGCTCCAGAACAAGTAAGTGTGGCAGTGCTGCCTTTTCCTGCGGGGATTGCCATTGCTGGCATAGCAGGATTCATATCGCTTGGCTATGAAATTGTCTGGTATCGCGTCTATTCCTTTGTCAGCGGAGGCAGTCCGCGCTGCTTTTCTTTCGTGTTAGGATCGTTCCTCGCCGGGATTGCTTTTGGATCACTATGTTCCCGACAGTTGTGCCGGGGACGTGATAAAGATTCGCTGCTGAGGGCCATTGCTGGCTTGATGATGGGGGCAACCGTACTCAGTTTCTTCACTGTGCCACTACTCGGGTATGCAGTGCAGTGGCTGAGTTACGAATACACGTTTCCGCTGATCGCACTAGCCGCAGGCACCCTAGGCGCAGTGTTCCCGCTGATTTGCCACATCACCGTCCCGTCCAATGCCAGCGCTGGCCAAGGGTTGAGCTACCTTTATTTGAGTAACATTATTGGATCAGCGGCGGGCACTTACTTTATGGGATTCATATTAATGGATACTTGGACATTACAAGGGATCGCCGTCTTCCTTGCGATGCTTGGCCTGGCAATTGCATTCGTCATCCTTTCCATGGCAGGCAGTAAAAGTTATATTGCTATTGCTTTGGCCCTGTTTTGCTGGTTCTATCGGTTCGACGCAATCTATGAGCGCCTGCAGTTCAAAGACGAATACGAACCGAGTGATCACTTCACAGATATCGTAGAAACGCGCAGTGGTGTAGTTACTGTCGATAAGGATCGAGTAATCTATGGTGGCGGCGCGCGTGACGGAATTCTGAGTACGGACTTACTCAACTCCGATAGCTGTATTCGTCCCTTTTCGTTGAGCTATTTGCACGCATCACCAAAACAGGTGTTGCTAATCGGAGTTGCTGGAGGTGCCTGGGCTCAGATTGTGGGCAACCATCCCCAACTGGAAAGTGCTGTGGCAGTGGAGATCAATCCCGGAGACCTTAGCGTGATTGCCCGTTATCCGGAAGTGGCACCCCTGTTACACAATCCGAAATTAGAGATCGTGGTGGACGATGGGCGCCGTTGGATGATTCGCAATCGTCAGCGAAAATTCGACGCTATCCTGATGGACACAGGCCAACACTGGCGCGCCAATACAACCAATTTACTTTCCGTGGAGATGCTCACTTTAGCTCGCGAAATGCTGAAGCCGGGCGGTATTGTTTATTACAACACCACTTACTCAGATGATGCTCAACTTACCGGCGTCACTATGTTTCCCTATGCGTTCCGCTTCGGGCCATTTCTTGCTGTAAGTGACAGTCCCCTGCAACTGGATGAAGCCCGTTGGCGCAAGACTTTGTTGAGTTATCGACTAGGGGGCAAGTCCGTATTGGATGCGGCTGATCCGTCAGCCCTCAAACGGCTGGATCAGTTGGCAACTTATCTCAACCGGAAAGATTCCACAGGTAATGAACACTTGGCGGTGGAAGAGTTGGAAAACATTCGCCAGCGGACACGAAATGCGCGGGTGATCACCGACGACAATATGGCTTCGGAATGGAAGCGCTAGAAAAGGACAGGCAGAATGCCCAATGCTACTTAGTTTCCCCGAATCCCTGTAGAATCTTCAATCTTTGTTGGGATAACCTGTGGTTAAAAGACAGCAAGGGAGCGCAAGCGCCGGGATAAACCGGCGTGCAGTAGGGGATGAAAGAGCCCTACAAGAAAGGAGTAGCGAACCATCTTGACCTCGAGTCTTGCGCCGGGTGCGTGAGGTGCCAGGTGAAGTGTAGACAGAGGCATCGGCGGGCGGGGAATAGAGCTTCGAAAAGCATAATCCGGGTGCCGACCGCGTGCTCCTAACGGGAAGGCCATATCGAAAGGGACGACAACGCGAGGTCTGCGTCCCGACGAACCCGGCGTAGTCCAAGAGCCTTCCACACGTCGAGAAACTGCACGCCGGTATCCGAGATCCCAACCAGGCGAGGATCGGTCCGGGAAGCTACAAGCGTACTCTGGACATGTACGCGGGCGAGGAGTCGAACATGGGCGTAGTACCGATGAAGCCGCCGAACAAGAGTCATGAAGTTGTGGCAGCGGAGGTGGTGGAGGGAAGGTCCTGTGACCAAGGAGAACATCATGACAGCAAACACTTTCCCAACTCAGTGATGGACAACAGGTGAACCAAAGCTTCATGGTGTGTGCAAACGGCGCGGCAAGATCACCGGGGAGACCATTTCCCACATCTTCCGGTCTGCTAACTCGCGCTGCCCGCAGGGGCGCATCCAAAGGTAAGAACCGTGTGCGGTAGTTCCCGCAAGACACGGGTCTGTGCGGGGGGGCCGGTAACGGCCATCCCTACCGCGACGGATTCGCAAGAGCTTCTGTCGCCGTGTATAACTCGACCGGCGGTAAGTGTCACATCTGCGGTCGGTTAACTGCGGTCGACACTAACAAGAACTGACACCCAGGTGAAACATACATCCGCGTAAAGGTTAAAGGGGGACATTTTTGCTACTGGAAAATTTGCTGAAATTGGTGCTTGCTTGCGATCTGCGACTGTGATAGCATCGGCCCAGAATTTTAGGTGCCCAAAACTTTCTATTTCAATGAACGGACGCGGATGAAGTTCCCCTTCCGAATTTTTTCAACATACCCAATCCCTCAATCTTCGAGCAACCTGAGGCAACGTTGGAACAAGACATTGGGAGTGATCCGTGATAGGAGTGTTGATTCCTGCCAGCTTCAA
>JAYWBH010000555.1:0-4083 GCA_043781815.1 Bryobacterales bacterium
CGTCGAGGGCGCTTATTACGTTCCGTATCTGGCCCCCGGTGATTACCGCGTGAAGGTCAGTTCCGCTGGCTTCAAAGAGTTCGTCCGTGAAGGCATCACGCTCCGCTCTGCCGAAGTGCCGCGCATTGACATCACACTGGATTTAGGCTCCATCACCGATAGCGTTACCGTGCGAGCCTCAGCATCGTTGCTGAATACTGAAAATGTTGTAAGCGCTTACGTCATCCCTGCCGATGTTTTGACGGAGACTCCAGGAGTGATGAAGCGCACGGTCTACCTGTTGCAGTACATGCCTGGAATAGTCGGCGTGGTGGGCCAAGCCGGTTTTCACATTCAAGGACAGGCCCAGAATGACATTGGTTTTTCGCTAGACGGAATCAGCGCCAAATCCCCCTATACCGGCGTTGTGAACCAAGTGGATGGTGTGATTCAAGGCAGCACTGACGCCATGGAAGAAGTCAAAGTGCTCACCACCGGCGTTTCAGCCGAGTACGGACATTCGGCTGGCGGTTCCATGAAGATGGTGTATAAGTCTGGAACAAATTCACTGCATGCATCCTTTGAAGATCGCTACCTGAACGGCAGTTGGGTTCATCGGAACTACATCACGCAGAATCCATTGCCACCGCAGGCACCGTGGTATTACCAAACGTTCGACCTTGTGGCCAGTGGTCCCGTGGTGATTCCAAAAATTTACGATGGCCGTAATAAAACATTCTGGCTGTCTGACTACGCCATCAATCATGAACATACAATCAACCTGACCGTTGGCACCGTGCCGACACCGGAAATGCTTAGCGGAGATTTTTCATTCAAAGATGCAACAGGCGGTGGGCTGCCACTTTATAATCCTTTTTCAACGCGGCAAACCGGCACCACTTACACGCGTGATCCGCTACCGAACAACATTGTTCCTAAAAGCTTGATGGACCCCGTGGCGCTGAAATTCCTTGCATTGGGAATCTGGAACGCGCCCAATCAGGTAGGCTCTCCAGCCAGAACAGGGCCATCGGGAAATCTACAGATGGCCAATAGTTGTCGCTGTCTGCATCGTGACCGTTGGGACGAAAAGATTGACCACCAGTTTTCTTCCAACCAGAAGATTTTCTTTCGCTACTCGCAAGGTCACCATCGCGGTCAGAATGGCGATAATTTTGCCAAGCCGGAATTCAACGCGTCCAGAGAGATCAATCCCACGGATGATATTAATGGCGTCATCAGCTACACATCCATCATTTCACGCGTAACGTTTAATGAACTTCGCATCGGCTATAACCGGCGTGCTTCCTCAAATCCAGAGAGGCCGGAATCAGCAAAGACTGCCGTGCCCATACCCGGTGTTGACCCTGAAACGTTCCCCTACTTCAACATCGGCTATGGCATTGCCGCAATGGGCTATACACGCCAGGTGGGTGAAGACAAGATTTTTCAAGATAACCTGACGCGCATTGCAGGCAAGCATAGTTTGAAGATGGGCTATGAAATGATTCGGACAGCTTATAGCGACAAAGCAACTTCGCTTCCTTCTGGCCAGTACAACTTCACCGGAGGCACATCCCTTCCCTTTGCGCAAAACACCGGCAACGATTTCGCCGCCTTCTTAATGGGCACGGTAACCAGCGCCACCTACACCAAACAGTTGGCCATTTTTATGCCGCGCCAATGGAACCACGAACTTTACTTTCAGAATGACTGGAAAGCGTTGCCTAATCTTTCCCTAAACATTGGCTTGCGCTGGACTTACTTTTCCCCGTATAGCACCAAGTGGAATCAACAATCGCAGTTTGACCCCACCCTGATAGACCCCGTCAGCGGGAAGCTGGGAGCAATTACGCATCCAACGGGAGCGATTGGCAAACGCGATTTGAATAATTTTCAACCACGTCTAGGCTTGGCCTGGAACTTTAAACCAAAGTTTGTGTACCGTGCTTCGTTTGGCATTATGACCGTAGATAGTGCGGGCCAGGGCGGCTTTGATGAGTATGCCGGGAACTTCAACATCTTGCAACCCACCGGCGACCCACGTCATCTTTTCCAACTACAGAACGGTCCTGGGCCAATAAAATATGTTGTCAATTCCGACGGCACAGTTCCCTACACTGGGGCCAACTTCGGCAGCCGCAACGCCACTTGGCGAGATCCCAAATTGCACAATGCCTACGTCATGAACTGGTCATCAGGCTTTCAATATCAACCCGGCAACACGTGGCTGGTGAACGTCCAATATCAAGGGTCCGCAGGTGTGGGTTTACAACGAAGCTGGAACATCAACGGCATTCCGTTATCCATCGCTTTGGGCGGAAACAGAACGTTGCAGGATACGGTTTTCCTGGCCCAGCAGAATTATCAAATCTATCCGCAGTTCGGAACCGTCAATCTGCTTTCTAACTTCAATCACAACACCTGGCACAGCGGAAATATTTCGCTGGAAAAACGCTATGGGAAAGGGCTCATTTTCAATACCAGCTTCAACCTTTCCAAGTCCCTAAGCAATGACGATTCCCTTACCTACTACAACCGCCAAGGCAAGGCCCGCACAGCTTACGATCAGCAGAAACAATTCGGAGCGTTTGTGGTTTATGAAATACCCGTCGGCAAAGGCCAACGCTTCTTGAATCGAGGCGGGATACTCAACGCCATAGCCGGTGGCTGGAAGGTGAATATGAGCGAAAATGCACTTTCCGGAGTGCCGATTTCAGTCACCCATTCCGGTAGCCCAGACAGATACCTGACAGCGTCGCGAGTCAACGCCCTGGTGCCGATTAGTCAAGCCGCTGTTCCCAACTGGGACATGGGGAACCGTTTCCCAACAGCAGCCCAGACTCCGTACTTTAATATCAGCGCGTTCGCTTATCCGGCTGCCTATACAATTGGCTCTCTGGGTTCAAGAGTTTTGCAGGCACCGGCACTTTTGTGGATGCAGTGTTTTGCGACCAAGAGTTGGAATCCTGTTGGTGAGCGGCTGAAACTTAGTTTCCGATTAGATGGCCACAATCTACCCTGGAAGCGCCCGAATCTTGCAGCACCCAATACGTCCTACAACTTGAACAACACTGGCGCATGGGCTCGGTTTACGGGGGTTGTGGGCGATTTCTCCAACTTCGGTACCGCCCAAGCCAACGTCCAAATGTCTATCCGAGCGGAGTTTTAATATGAACAAATTTGAAGAGACAGTACTCAACCCAGAAATACTAAACACTGACCGTCGAGAATTTACCAGACTAGCCGCAGGCGCAGCCGCCTTATTGGCAACCGCTATCCCGGCATCCGCTAAGATGCCCAAGGTTCCGCCAGGAATCAAAATCGGCGTCAGTGGCGGACAGCCCACTGCTGAGAATTTGCTCTACCTCAAGCAACTTGGCGTCACCTGGGTAAGCCTGGGTGCATCACCGGCAAATGCCACCGCCGAAGGCTTTATCAAGATTCGCGAAGAATGGGAGGCAGGCGGGTTCAAGGTGTATAACATCGGCAGCGGCGTTGGGCCCAGCGGTAGTCTCCACAACATGGAGGAAGTGACGCTGAACCTTCCTGGGCGCGATAAAAAGATTGAAGAATACCTGAACTACATTCGCTACCTGGGCAAGGCGGGCATCCCCTACAGCACCTACGCGCATATGGGGAATGGCATTTGGCGCAGCGGTCGTGAGGTGCTGCCCCGCGGCTATTCCGGTTCTACATTGGATCTGTCCAGTCCCGATGCCAAGGGAACGTGGGCTGGCAAAACCTTTAGCAACCCGCTCTCCCATGGTCGGGTTTTCACGAAGGAAGAGATCTGGGAAAACTATACGTACTTCATTAAGAAGGTGGTTCCCGTGGCTGAAGAGGCCGGAGTACGAATCGGCATCCATCCAGACGACCCGCCACAGCCCATGCTGGCAGGCGTTCCGCGTTGCATCTTCTCCAATTTTGAAGGATACAAGAGGGCCATTGAGATCGCCAATAGTCCGAACATCGGCGTGTGCCTGTGTTGTGGATCATGGCTGGAAGGTGGCAAGATGACCGGCGCTGAACCACCCGAGGTCATCCGCTATTTCGGGGCAAGGAAGAAGCTGTTCAAGATCCACTTCCGCAACGTAAGTGCCC
>JAYWBH010000556.1:0-4078 GCA_043781815.1 Bryobacterales bacterium
TTTCCGGAAAACGGTCGTCTCAAACTGAGCATGCGAGGTGGACGATGAACCCAAATTGCGGATGCAGCGGGCAATTACTTCCCGATCCGGATAACCGGCCCGGCTTGGATGCCATTGTCTACCGCGCGGGAACCCACTTCACGTTCCTTGAAGAAATGAAGGCGCGGCTGGCAGATCAGCCTGTTCTGCGCGGCTTGAGTAAGCGAGATGGCGCTGACTTCTCCATCGCCCTTCTCGACGCATGGGCCATGGTCGCCGATGTCCTCACGTTCTATCAGGAACGTATTGCTAACGAAGGCTATTTACGCACGGCCACTGAGCGCATGTCCATCCTGGAAATGGCCCGTCTGATTGGCTACGAGCTTCGCCCTGGCGTTGCGTCCAGCGTGTATTTGTCGTATACCATTGACACGGACCGATCGAAAGTAAAGCCTCCGCCAAACTTCGTGGATATCCCAATCGGCAGCCGTGCCCAAAGCATTCCCGGACCTGGGGAACTGCCGCAGGCTTTTGAAACTTCCGTACTTCTTAAGGCGAGCGATATATGGAATAACCTGAAAGTCCGCACGACCCGGCCCCACCAGCTCACACCAAACGACGCATTCCTCTATTTCAAGGGCATCACAACGAATCTTAAACCTGGGGACCGCCTGCTGTTTGATTTCGGCGATACCACGGCCATCAAGCACAAGGTGGTGGTGCGATTCATTCTGACGGTTGAGCCGGACAATGACAATGATCGCACCAGAGTCACGCTCGAAGCCCTCAAACACCCCCCTATCATGGTGGAAGCTATGATGCCACCCGTTATGTCAGTGCTGGCAGCTATGCAGAGTATAACCAACAAGCCGCCATCCGACGACTTGCCGAACAGTCCCGTACAGCCTCCTCATCCCAACATGACCGCTTTCGACGTAAACTCCGATGTGATCCCGAGGTTGAAAAGCGTTTTCAATTCCGAAATGGCTCCACAGCAAATCTACGCCGCTCTGGAGAACGTCAGCATGCCCACCGCACCCTTTGCCGATGTCTACGTGTTTCGTACCCGTGCTTCCCCATTTGGTGCCAACGCCCCCAAGAAACAAAACTTCGGTGCAAACAATCTGATTTTGGACCCCGTTGAGTGGCCCCTAAACCCCGAGTTTAGAACCGCGATCAGTGATGCCAATCGTTCCGCAGGTGCTGCACTAGCTAACGCCAACCAGATCCCCATCGAACCCACTGAAAAGGCGAACATGATCTCGCTCGATAACGTTTACGACAAGATCGTCCCTGACGGCTGGATACTCCTTGAAGACGCCTCGAAGAAAGGCCCGCTGGTGAGCCGCATCAAGGATGTGAAGGAGCGTTCCCGTGCCGACTACGGCATCAGTGGGAAGATCACCGAGGTTGAACTCGATACAACTTGGATCGATTTGAGTAAGGACCTCAGCGCTGTCCGCAACGTCGCCGTCTTCGCTCTGAGCGAAAAGCTTGAGCTTGCTGAATTTCCCATTGATCCCATTAAAGAACCAATAGCCGGAAACAGCATTGAACTCAACGGCATTTACCCAGGTCTTGAAACCGGTCGCTGGCTTATCCTATCCGGTATACGCAACGACCTGATGATCCCCGACGCCGAATTAGTAAAGCTGGCCGGAGTGGAACTGAAACCCCATCCTAACGACCCCGGCGCAAAACGGCACACCTTCCTTACATTGGCCACCGACTTGGCTAACACTTACGACCCCAACTCCGTCACCATCTACGGCAATGTGGTCCAAGCCACCCACGGCGAAACTCGAGTTGAAGTGCTGGGCAGTGGCGATGCCAGCCGCCCGCTTCAGGAATTCCAACTCAAGCAATTTCCGCTTACCTATGTCTCAGCCGCTACGCCCAGCGGAATTGAAACTACCCTGAACGTCCGGGTGAATAATATTCTTTGGCACGAAGCTGCTGGCCTGGCTTCTCTTGGCCCCAACGACCGCTGTTTTCTTACTCGCACCGCTGACGATTCTAAGACATCCATTATCTTTGGAACCGGGGTTCGCGGTGCCCGCGTTCCTACCGGTGTGGAAAACATCAAAGCAGTTTACCGCACGGGAATTGGAAAGCCTGGCAACGTCAAGGCTGAGCAGATCTCTATCCTGTCCACTAAGCCATTGGGAGTGAAAGAAGTCATCAATCCGATGCGTGCTTCCGGCGGGGCCGACCGCGAATCACGCGACCAGGCACGACGCAACGCACCCTTGGCAGTGATGTCGCTGGACCGGTTGGTCTCTACCCAGGATTTCGCCGATTTTGCCCGCACTTTTGCTGGTGTAACTAAAGCTGTGGCCACTCAAATCGCTGGTCGTGTGCATGTCACCATCGCTGGAGCCGATGGCATTCCCATCGACGAAACCTCCCAGTTGTTTCGCAATCTGGAGACAGCTTTTGAAAAATTTGGTGATCCGCAACAGCCAATGCAATTGGAAGTATACAAACCAATGTTGCTCTTCATCCAGGCCAAGGTTGCCATTCTACCGGATTACCAGTTTGAAACCGTTGCTCCTAAAATCCGTAGTTTGTTGCTTGCCACGTTCGCTTTTGACAACCGCGACCTTGGCCAAGATGTGCTTCGCAGTGACATTATCGCCACGATTCAGAATGTCGAAGGCGTCCAGTTCGTCGACCTGGACAGGCTGGAAACCATTTCAGAGAATCTAGATCTTCCCAAACTGGAACAACCCATGGCCGGTGCCAAACTGAAAGCCCCATTCGGCCTTCCGATATCGCCCACCCAATTGGCTTACTTAACGCCGGATATTAGCGAAACTCTTATCCTAACGGAGCTGGTAAATGCCCGATAAAACGATGCCCCCTACAGATCGCCTGTACAACCTGCTACCGGTCTACTACCGCCAGCGCGATTTCGAAGCCGGTGAGCCGTTGCGTGCTCTCCTGGCCGTGATGTCCGAACAGGTGGAAGTGGTTGAACAGGACATTTCCCGGTTATACGACGATTGGTTTATTGAGACCTGTCAGGATTGGGTGGTCCCCTACATTGCCGATCTGGTTGGCTACCGTTTGGCACCCGAAGCTGGTGAGCCCGGCGACGTCACCACTGTGGAAGGACGCCGCCGCAACCGCACTCTGATTCCGCGCCGCGAAGTTGCCAACACCCTCCGCTATCGCCGCCGTAAGGGGACCTTGGCGCTGCTTGAGTTGCTTGCCAACGATCTTGGCGGATGGCCTGCGCGCGCTGTTGAATTCGGCCGCTTGTTGGGTGTGACCGCATCGTTGAACCATCCGCACCCTGATCGCGGTCGTCTTATCAGCGCGCATTCCGGCGACGAGCTGGATCTGATTAACTCTCCGTTTGACGCACTGCCACACACCGTCGACGTGCGTCGAACCAGCTCAAAATATCGCCCAGGGCGTTATAACCTCGGCAACATTGGCCTTTTCGTCTTCAGGCTGAAGTCGTATTCAGTCACTCGCTCACAAGCCCGCTGCATCGAAGAAGGCGACGACGCTGGTGACCATTGCTTCACATTCAGCCCGTTAGGTAACGACAGGCAACTTTTCTGCGCTGGTACAAAGGACCCGGAACCTTGCCGCTTCTCGGGCGAATTGAATCTGCCCATTCCCATTCGGCGCCGAGCATTTGAAGAGCGCCCACATGGCCTGCATCATGGAATCGCCGCAGATGCTTATTACGGCGAAGGCAAAAGCCTTGCCATATGGGCTGGGAAGGATGCTGGCAAACCAATTCCACGTGAGAAGATTATTCCCGCCCATCTTGAGGGTTGGAAATATCGTCCTCCATCGGGTTACGTTGCGGTGGATCCTGTGCGCGGCCGCATCTGCTTCCGCCCAGGTGAAGCGCCTCCCGATGTTATCGTCAGCTATCATTACGGATTCAGCGACGAAATCGGCGGCGGTGAATATCAGCGTCCGGAATTCGTCGGCGGCGAAGAACGCATTTACATTGTGAAATCTGATGGCGGTGAAGTTCACGGCCACATCCACAAGGCGCTGGAACAATGGAAACACGATAAACCGCTGCGCGCGGTCATCGAAATTACTGACAGCCAGACGTACAACGAAGACCACA
>JAYWBH010000557.1:0-4071 GCA_043781815.1 Bryobacterales bacterium
GCCATTCGGATTTCTGTCGCTATGGTTTTTCAATGAAACTCTCAACCTTTATTCGGCATTGGGAATCCTGGTGCTGTTTGGTGTGGTGAAGAAGAATTCCATTCTGCAGGTGGACCACACGAACAATTTGCGACGCACCGGGATGGATCGGGAAATAGCGATCATGCGGGCTAATCGTGATCGTTTACGCCCAATTCTGATGACAACTCTGACGCTAGTAGCGGGTATGTTGCCGCTGGCGCTAGGGACGGGGGCAGGCGCTGAAGAACGCCGATCCATTGCAATTGTGGTTATTGGCGGGCAGAGTTTGTCTTTGCTGTTGACGCTGATTGTTACTCCGGTGGCTTACTCACTATTTGATGATTTAGCGGAATGGGTGAAGTCACGAAAAGCTCGCCAACAGCCCGCAGGGGCAGCGAATATGGAACGGCCCCTGAGCAATGGCGATTAGTTAGCCGATAGCCGAACTACTTCACCCGCGTAACATTCCACTCCAGGTTTTGGCCACCGCCTGGTAACTCCACCTTGAACAAAATTTTATCCCCAGTAACCTTGCCCTTGTAACTCAACTTCATTTCATTGTCCTGAATCTTTACATTGATATTGAAGCTGACGTTATCGCCATCCACCATTCCATCTTCCAGGGTAGACTTTCCGGCGAAGGAACTTACTGTTTCACCAGTCACTTTTTTACCATCTACTTTGAAAGTAAACGTGCGCTCCATGGGACCGTTTTGACCTTCCGCCGTTCCTTTCCAGTTTCCAGTAATGTCGCCGGCAAAGCAGGTTGCCGTCAACAGGGTCAATAGCGGAATTAGTGTCTTCATAAGATGCTCCTTTGAACATGGCTTGGCTTGATTTCCCCAAGCGTGCGCGTACCACATTGTTTCATAACCAGATCCAGCTCCGTGCGGATCAGATCAATCGCAGTCTCCACCCCTTGTTGCCCGAATGCGCCAAGACCCCATAAATAGGGCCTTCCAATGCATACGGCACGGGCACCCAGGGCGATGGCTTTGAACGCATCGCCACCACGACGAATGCCTCCATCCATTAATATGGTCATGCCCGGTCCGGCACCTGCCACCACTTCCGGCAGACATTCCAGGGATGCACGGCCACTTTCTTCAGCGCGGCCGCCGTGGTTTGAAACAATGATTCCGTCCACGCCGTGCTCCCGTGCAAGCTGGGCATCTTCCCGCGTTACAATCCCCTTCAACACCAGCTTCATGGAAGTGAACTGCTTTAAGCGACGCACCGATTCCCAGGTGAACGCAGGTGCGAAAAGAGAAATTCCAGTAGTGTCTATGCCGTCAAACATAGGCTTCCTGCGGAAATAGGCGGCCATCCCAATAGGACCTTCCCCGTGGCAAACTCCACAAGTCCTCGTGTCCAGCCGTTTGAAACGCACTTCAGTTTCCGTCTTGCGACCAGCGGGGACGTCCACGGTTAGCACCAGAATCTTACAGCCTGCGGCTTCCGCACGCTTTACCAGTTTTTCCGTAATCGCCCAACTGGATGTGGCATAAAGTTGATACCAGACTGGTGCGCCATACGCTTCATTCACTTGTTCCAAGGACACGGTTGTTGAGGTGGAGAGAATCTGCCCGGTCTTACGAGAGGCGGCGGCTCGGGCCACGGCCAATTCGCCTTCTTCATGAAATGCTTTGTTGCTACCGGTGGGGGAAAGCAGCACTGGGGAAGCGAATCGTGTGCCGAACAATTCCACCTCAGTCGAAACCTTGCTGACATCAATCAGCCGCCGCGGGCGAAGTTGATAGCGGCTAAACGCGTCACGATTTGCGCGCAGCGTGGCATCGTCCTCAACCCCGGTAGCCAGATAGCCGAAGTGTGCTGGCGGGAGCTTTTTGCGGGCGGCTGCTTCCAGATCGAAAACGTTCACGGCATCCTGCGATTTCTGCGGGAAAAACTCCTGCGCTTGCAAAGCAAAGGGACTGGCCGCAAGGTACGAAAAAAATTTGCGTCGAGCTGGATTCAGTGGCATCACAAATTTAGTTTATGCCAGATCCAAGCTATAATCGCCTACAGATGAGCAATAATCCAGACGTAATCGTTATTGGCGGCGGACCCGCCGGATCCACTGTTTCCACTCTCATAGCCCAGCGTGGATTTAATGTTCGATTGTTTGAACGGGAACGGTTTCCACGCTTCCACATTGGTGAATCTCTGATTCCCGAAACGTATTGGGTTCTGGAGAAGTTGGGCATGCTGGACAAGTTGCGCAAGAGCCACTTTGTGAAAAAACATAGCGTTCAATTTGTTAGCGCGAATGGCAAACTTTCCGCACCTTTTTATTTCTCTGATAACAAACCTCACGAATGTTCCCAAACCTGGCAAGTAGTGCGCAGCGAGTTCGACATGATGATGTTGACCAATGCGCGCGAACACGGGGTGAAAGCGGAAGAGGGCGTTCATATTAGTGAAGTGTTGTTTGAAGGAGATCAGGCTGTTGGAGTAATTGCCCGGCATCCCGACGGTTCCATTGAAGAAGTGCGAGCCAAGGTGGTTGTCGACGCCAGCGGTCAAAGTGGCCTGATTCAACAAAAAAAGAAGTTGCGAGTGTGGGACCCAGTGCTGAACAAAGGGGCCATTTGGACCTACTGGCAAGGTGCTTACCGCGATACGGGCAAGGATGAAGGGGCTACCATTGTGCTTCAGACTGAAGATAAGCAGGGCTGGTTCTGGTACATTCCGCTGCACGATAACCGCATCAGCGTGGGCGTAGTTGCGCCATTCGACAGTCTGTTTAAGGGTCGAGTTAGTCACGAGCAGACTTACAAAGATCAGGTGGAACGCTGCCCGGCAATCAAGGAACGCATTGCCAACGCACATCAGGTGACCGGCTATTTCGCGACGCGCGATTATTCGTATCGGGCTACCCAAGTGGCAGGCGATGGTTGGGTGTTGGTGGGCGACGCATTCGGATTCCTTGATCCGCTATATTCTTCCGGCGTATTGCTGGCCTTGAAGTCCGGCGAACTGGCGGCTGAAGCGATTGTGGAAGGGTTGGAATCTGGAAACTATTCCAGCGCACAATTGGGTAATTGGGGACCGGGCTTTAACCAAGGCATGGACCGCATGCGCCGCTTGGTTTGCGAGTTCTACGATGGATTCAACTTCGGTAAATTCATCCGCGTCAATCCCGATTTAAGAGGTACCGTGACTGATCTGCTGATTGGTGATTTGTTCACCGACAGGGTGGATAAAGTCTGGGCACCGTTAGAAGCACTTTACCCAGAGGGGAAGACTGCGCCTGGAGCTTGGAATAGCGCAGGGGATACTTCAGGGAGTCGGGTAAATGAGCTTGTTTTACCAGACGGTGCGCGACCGTAATTCCCTACTTAGAAATACAACTTGATCCCGAACTGAATATAGCGCGGCACACCGCTGTTATACAGCACTCCACCGCCGGTATTCCATTGCTGACGCAAGCGGAATAACTTATAGCCTTCCGGCGTGGTGATGTTGTAAGTTGGCGCCGCGTTGCCATAAAAATTTGCAGGCAGCGGGACAGTGAAAAAGTTCAAGGGCAGTGCGCCGGTAGCTACTCCGCCTGCACGAAATGTGTTCACCATGGCATTAATCGCGTTCAACTGCGTAGTCCCGGCATCAGTAGCTGCCAAGGGTTGATTGTTAATGGTGGCCCAAGTGTTGTAATCAGCAGCGGTGAGCGCGGTGGTGGTTGGGGCATTGTTGAACAAGTCGGTACCACCAGCGTTATTCGGAAACACGCGGAAGGTGGGGTGGTTGAAGGCGTTCAGAAAGTCCACGCGGAACTGCACTCGGCGACGTTCCCCAATGGCGAAATTCTTCTGAATGGACATGTCAAAAAAATGGTTCAGAGGTCCACGTGCGCCATCCAGGGTGCGAGGCGTTGTACCCAACGACCCCACCGCTGGGCGCATGAATGCGGACGGATTTAAGTACGGTTGGCAGCCCGCACCAATGGGGCAATTGCGAGTGTATAGCGGATTGAGAAGCGGCACGCCAGGGTTGATATCGGGGCGAATGGTATGCGTCAGATCCCCTAATTGATTAGCATCGGAAAGC
>JAYWBH010000558.1:0-4049 GCA_043781815.1 Bryobacterales bacterium
CAGCAGATGTCCCAGCAAGCACCGCTGTCGAAGAGCTTCAGCGTAGCCAACACGGCGGCCAATCCACTTACTCTGGCCAATGGCTTCAAGGCCTCATCCATCACCACTCCCAACACTTTCGCCGTAGATCCCAACTTCCTCGTCGGCTACGCGCAAAACTGGCAAGTATCCGTTCAAAAAGACCTCCCACGATCCCTCATCATGACTGCCACTTACTTGGGCATCAAAGGGACTCGTGGAGTTCAGAAATCGCTTCCCAACACCTATCCTGCCGGTGCTCCAGACCCTTGCCCCACTTGCCCACATGGTTTCGCTTACCTGAGCTCTAACGGGAACTCTACCCGTCAAGCGGGCACGCTCCAATTGCGCCGACGCATGCACAACGGCATCACCGCTTCCGCCAATTACACTTACTCAAAATCTATTGACGACTCAGCCCTGGGCGGTCGCGGTTCGCAGCTAATCGCCCAAGACTGGTTGAACCTGCGCGCCGAACGTGGCCTTTCCAATTTTGATCAACGACATCTGCTTAATCTGCAAATGCAATACTCCACCGGCATGGGATCCGCAGGTGGAATGCTGATGCGTGGATGGCGTGGTCGCGCCTTTAAGGAATGGACCCTGGTCGCCCAACTCAGTTCCGGCAGTGGCTTGCCACTTACTCCACTGTATTTCTCCAATGTAAGTGGAACCGGTATAACCGGCAGCATCCGACCCGATGTTACAGGTGCCCCGCTATACTATGCGTCCCAAGGCTTATATCTCAATCCCGCAGCCTTCGCCATTCCCGCCACTGGACGTTGGGGCAATGCCGGCCGCAACTCCATCACTGGACCCTCGCAGTTCACCACCGTCGCATCACTCGGTCGGGCATTTCGTTTGAACGATCGCCTCAATATGGATTTCCGAGTCGATGCGTCCAACCCCATCAACAAGGTCACCTTCCCCAGTTGGATCACTAACATCAACAGCGCCCAATTCGGCTCGCCGACCATCGCAAATGGCATGAGAATATTACAAACAACATTCCGGGTGAGGTTCTAATGCGCAAACTTATTTTCTTCCTCGCCGTTTCAGTCAGCGCCCAACAAATTGGCACTAACGCCCGACCCGCTAGTGACCCTGGTGTTACTTTCAAAGCTTCCAGCCAGTTAGTCATTGAAACCGTCGTAGTGAAAGATAAGAACGGCAAGAACGTGGAAGGCCTCACCGCCAAAGACTTCGCCATCACCGAAGACAACATCGCCCAGCCCATAAAATTCTTTGAGTTTCAGAAAGTGATTGAAGAAGCCGCCAGCTTACCCGACATCAGCAAGGTCCAACCCTTCGCCCGCCTGGCCCACACGCAAATTGCCCCCGAACCGCCCGGCGAAACCAAGTATCGCGACCGCCGTCTACTGGCCCTTTACTTCGATATGACCGCCATGCAGTTGCCCGATCAAGTGCGCGCCTTTGCCGCCGCCCGCAAGTTCGTCAAATCCCAAATGACTGCCGCCGACCTCGTAGCCATCATGACTTTTTCCGGTGGAGCCGTTCGTGTGTTGCAGGATTTCACCGCTGATCGCGAACGGCTGGACGCCACTTTGCAAACCCTCATCATCGGCGAAGACGAAAATGCCCCGCCGCTGGCCAACGATCCCGCCGCTGCCGATACCGGCGCTGCCTTCGGTCAAGATGATGGCGAATTTTCGGTCTTCACAACAGACCGTCAACTGGCCGCTTTGCAAACTGCCGCCCGCATGTTGGGTCAGCTAAACGAAAAGAAATCGCTGATCTACTTCGCCGGTGGCATGCGCTTGAATGGTGTGGATAACCAAGCCCAACTCAATGCCACGGTCAACGCCGCCGTTCGTTCCGGAGTTTCCTTCTGGCCTGTGGATGCTCGCGGACTGGTGGCCGAGGCGCCCTTGGGCGATGCCACCAAAGGTTCACCCGGCGGCATCGGCATGTATACCGGTGCCTCAGCACTGTCGGCTGCGTCCAATTTCCAACGTTCCCAGGACACACTTTATACCTTGGCTTCCGATACCGGCGGCAAGGCGTTCCTCAACGGCAATAACTTGGATGCTGGAATCGTACAAGCGCAGCAGTCGGTCACCAGTTATTACATTCTCGGTTACTACACCAGCAACGAAAATCTCGACGGCAAATTTCGTCGCGTGAAAGTTACTCTCACCAACGGACTCACCGCTAAGCTCGATTATCGCCAGGGTTACTATGCGGGTAAGCAGTTCAATAAGTTCAGTGTGTCCGACAAAGAGCGGCAACTGGAAGACGCGCTCATGTTAGGCGATCCCATCACGGAACTTACTATTGCTATGGAATTGGGCTTCTTCCAATTGAACCGAGCTGAATATTTTGTTCCGCTAATCATCAAGATCCCCGGCAGCGAACTGGCTCTAGCTCGCAAGGGCGGTGCCGAACATACCCGCATCGATTTCATTGGCGAAGTGAAGGACGAGTTCGGTTCCACCATTCAAAACGTGCGCGATAAAGTGGACATCAAGCTCAGCGATTCCACCGCCGCCGAATTATCGAAGCGCCCCATTCAGTACGATACCGGCTTTACCCTGCTACCTGGAAAGTATGTAGTCAAGTTCCTCGCTCGCGACGCTGAAACAGGCCGTATCGGCACTTACATCAACAAATTCACCATCCCCAATTTGAACAAGGAAGACAAGCGCATTCCCATCAGCTCAGTGGTGTTGAGTAGTCAACGGGTGAATTTGAAAGACGCTCTGTTCAACGCATCCAAGGAGAAAGATAAGAGCGAAAACACCAATCCATTGGTCTTAGACGGTCAAAAACTGATCCCCAGCGTCACCCGCGTATTCAGCCGAGCCCGCGAAATGTTCATCTATCTGCAAGCCTATCAACCAACAGCCGCAGAGTCGCAGCCCTTGGTGTCCTACGTCACATTTTATAGCGATGGAGTAAAATCCTCTGAGACCCAACCCATGGTTGTCACAGACGTCTTGCCCAACCGATTAAGGACCATGCCACTGAAGTTCAGCCTACCCTTGAGTAAGTTGCAACCCGGAGAATATGTGGTGCAAGTAACAGTGCTGGACCCCGCCACTCAAAAGGCAGCCTACTGGCAAGCCCCAGTGATGGTCATCCCTTAGGGACTACGAGTTTTATCTGCGTTCCATCTGCGACATCTGCGGATCCCTAGTCCCCCCGTTTACCAAAGCAACATAAAGAACCCCCGCTCCCCAGCCGATTCAAAGAAAGGGATACTAGTGTTCAGTACCCAATCACAAAAGGATAATTAATGAAAAAACTATCGACTTTGGTTCTGTGCGTCGCTTCCCTCCTGCCCCTCCATGCTCAGATGACCGCCAGCCAAAGGATGTTGGATATTCAGGTTTTGGCCAGTCTTTATGCCAAACAATACGCTCCCTACGAATGGAAACGGGATGTTTTTCAGTTCGATCTCTTAAACCTTGCCCCTTGGGTGGAACGTGCTCGCGTTGCCAAGGACGATTTGGAGTTCTACCAGATCATGGCCGAATACGTCGGCAGCCTGAACGACGCTCACGATACCTATTTCAACCCGTCCAGCTTCTCCGCCGAACTGCCCTTTAATGTCGACATCTACGATGGCAAAGTGCTCATTGATTTTGTCAGCCGATCCCTGCTGCCCATCCGAACCTATCCCTTCGACGTTGGCGACGAACTTATTTCCATTGATGGGCAACCCGCCGCCGACCTGTTGACGGAATTGATGAAGATTGATTCCTACGCCAACCCTCTTTCCACCCGCCGCTGGGCCGCCGATAAGCTTACCTACCGGGCCCAGTCGCAAGTGCCACGTGCCGTAGAACTTGGCGATACCGCTGCTGTTGTCATTAAATTGAAGAGCGGTGTCACCGCAACCTACACCATCACCTGGATCAAATCCGGTTATCCCATGAAAAAGATCGGGCCTGTTCCTGCTCCCCGCCTGGCCCACCTCGCCCCCAAAAGTAACAAGCTTCCCGTTTCCAACTTGCAGCAGGATTTGAGCGATACCCCTTCTTATATGAGGAATCTGGTGCGATTACAGT
>JAYWBH010000559.1:0-4047 GCA_043781815.1 Bryobacterales bacterium
AGCCCGATTGTCCACGTCGATCCAGATCTTGCCCTCATCCGCTATCAGAACTTTCAACTCCCCTTCCGCCTGATAACTGGTTTCCCCAAGCATGGTTCCATCTGGTGCCTTCCGAACCACCACCTTCACCGCGCCATTCTTTTCGGCCACGGCAAAAGTGAGATTCAACGTCGTCTGTGCATTGGGAACGTCAAACGGCATTCGAACAATCTTGGTAGCTTCCACGGGAACGATCTTGTCAAAAATCGTCGCCTTTTGGATTTGACTCATCAACAGAAGTGCCAAAAGAAAGGTCATCGGTTCTGCTGTTTCACCTTGCCACCCACAACCGTCATGGTGACTCGTAACTTGCCGATCTCCCGTTCTGGAATCGTCATCAAGTCGCCACTCAGCAGCAGGAAATCAGCCATTTTGCCAACTTCTAACGATCCTTTCTGTTTCTCTTCAAAAGCAGCGTAGGCACCGGCAACAGTCCAGCTCTTCAATGCCTGTTCGCGGGTCAACTTCTGATCTGGCATCCAACCTTTGGCGGGGTATCCGGCTAAATCCTGTCTGGTGATAGCGGCATAAAGTCCTAGTATCGGATTGGGCTCTTCCACCGGGAAGTCTGATCCGTTGGCCACTGGTACTCCTAGTTTCAAAAAGCGTTGCGCGGCATAGGCACCGGCAATACGATCGGGTCCCAAACGCTTTTCAGCCCAACGCATATCACTCGTCGCATGAGTGGATTGCATAGATGCGATCACGCTGAACTTTTTGAATAATTCGAAGTCGGGCAAAGCCAATGCCTGGGCATGCTCAATGCGGAATCGTTTGTCATTGACACCGCCCAGCACCTTGCCATAAGCATCCAAAACTAATCGATTCGCCCGATCCCCAATGGCATGGGTGTTCACTTGAAAGCCTGCTTTTACGGCCTCCGCAGCGACGCGTTCAATATCGGATTGCTTGATTAGTAACAGCCCAGTATTTTCTTTGTCGTCGGAATACGGTTGCCAAAATGCCGCGCCTCCGGAACCCATAGCCCCATCGGCCATCAACTTAATACTGCGGATGGTCAGGAAGTCCCCCACCTCTGGGCCCGATTTCAAATACGATTGCCATAGTGTTCCGTCGCCCCCAATCATCCCGTAAATGCGCAGTGGCAACTTGTTTTCCGCAATCAGTTCCTTATAAGCCTTGATGGTTTCTGCTGATATTCCAGCATCGTGCACGGTTGTTAAACCAAGCCGGGCGCATTCCTGGGATGCCAGTAGCAATCGGCGTTTTACCGTTTCAAAAGACGGCTCTGGAATCACTTTCCCCACCAGCCCCTGTGCCCTGTCAATCAATACGCCAGTAGGTTCCCCGGATTGATCATGCAGGATTTTGCCACCGGGTGGGTCTGGTGTTTTCGATGTGATTTTTGCCAGTTCCAACGCTTTGCGATTCACCCAAGCCGCATGTCCATCCACTCTTATTAAAAAAACTGGATTATCTGGTGATGCTTTGGTCAACAGAAAATGTGTCGGAAATTGCCCACCCCAATTTGTCTGGTCCCAACTGCGACCTAGAATCCAATCCCCTGGCTTCACTGTTTTTGACTTCTCATGGATGGCATTGGCAACTTCAGCCACAGTTCTGGTAGCGCGGAAATCGAACGTTTCCATTTGGCTGCCCAGCCCTAACATGTGACCGTGGGAATCAATCAATCCGGGGATCATGGCCGCACCATGAGCGTCAATCACAGTTGTTTTGGGTCCCACATACTTTTGCACTGTTTCACCAATGGAAAGGATGCGCCCGTCCTTAACGGCTAACGCTTTTGCCTTCGGTTGTTGAGGGTTCATTGTGTAAATGTTGGCATTCACTAGTACCAAATCGGCCACTTGTGCCGCTGCGATTGCTTGAAACAACGCTAAAATAAAGAGCATGGAAGACAGTATGGCATACCCCACTTTGGCGACCCGGGCACCGGCCTGGAAAACTGGCATTGCGACGGTTTGCGCAATTCTGCTGGCACTTCTATTCTTCAGCGCCGGCATTTGGAAAATGGTTGGGCCCTATGATTGGGCGGCCAAAATGCGTCAGGCACTCATCCCCGGATCACTCAGTCTTTTCACCGCTGTCAGCTTCGGCCTGGCGGAAACATTCGCCGCCACCTTATTGGTTATCCCGCGATTCCGTCGTTGGGGCGCCATCCTTACTGGCTTAATGCTAGTCGCCTTTATGATTTTTGTTGGGATCAATTACAACACTCTGCGCGGCGCGGATTGTTCCTGCTTTCCATGGCTCAAACGCAGTATCGGACCGGGCTTCTTTGTGGGCGATGCCGCTATGCTACTGATGGCGATCATTGCCGGGTGGTGGTCACGACCAGTGCATGGTTTCAAGACAGCGGGCATACTTCTGGGCGGAATTGCTATCTGCTCGGCGATTGGATTTGCCTTGGATAACGGGCGTCAATCCGGTGCCATGGCCCCCGAGTCCATCATGGTGGATGGCAAGTCCGTCTCACTGCATGAAGGGAAAGTGCTGCTCTACTTTTTTGATCCCGAATGTTCCCATTGCGATGCCGCAGCGCGACGCATGGCCAAGCACACCTGGGTGGACGTGAAGATCATCGGCCTGCCTTCCCGCGTCCCGCAATTCGGTGCTTACTTCATGACATCTACGAATCTGAAAGCGCCGCTATCGCCCGATCACGATGCGCTAAAGAAAATATTCCCCTTTGGCGATCCACCTTATGCTGTCCCCTTAATCAATGGTCGCCAAAAGGCATCGCTATCTCAGTTTGACGAAGCCGAACCGGAAGCTACGCTACGTAAGTTCGGTTTCATTGAGTAGTCCAACTAAAAAAGTTTTAACAAGGTTTTCACACGAATGATAAATGGCTTTTCTACGTCCGAAGGCACGGCTCGATTTGCGTCCCGTTTCCCAGATCATAAACAAAATGGATTTTTTCGTGAGGCGGTGCAGCGCACTGTTTCTTCCGTTGGCATTGGTTCCTATCTGGGCAACGCTGATGATGCAGCAGACCGCGGTTATGAAGCTTCTATGGAAGCAGCCGTGAAGGGTGGCATCAATTTTATTGACACCTCACTGAACTACCGCAATCAGCATTCAGAAAAAAATATTGGCGCGGCGCTGGGTCGGATGATCGGTTCCGGCGAATTGCAGCGAGACGAAGTGATGGTTTGCACCAAGGCTGGTTACGTTGTTCCCAACGCCATGCCTGCCGTTCCTTTAAATAGTGACGATATCGTGGGCAAAAACCATTCCCTGGCCCCTGCATTTTTGGTGGATCAATTGGAACGCAGCCGTCAGAACTTGGGATTGGAAACGATTGACGTCTTCTATCTTCACAACCCTGAAACTCAGTTGGGGCATATTTCTGAAGACCAGTTTTATCACAATGTGGAAGCCGCTTTTGTACAACTGGAAAAGTTCTGCGACCAAGGTAAGATTGCTTATTACGGCATTGCCACCTGGGATGGCCTGCGAAAGGAAAAACAACTTTCGCTGGAACGGTTTGTCCAAATCGCCCTTGATGCTGGCGGACCCTTACACCGCTTTCGCTTTGCGCAAATGCCGCTGAACCTGGGCATGACCGAAGCGTTCAGCTTGCCCACCCAAAGCCTCTCTGGCGTTCCCGCCAACGTTCTTAGCTGTGCCGGACGCATGGGAATCACCACCGTTGGTTCCGCCAGCATTTTGCAGAGTCGGCTGGCATCCGGGTTGCCAGAGCATGTTCGGCAGAAATTGGGTTTACATACCGACGCCCAACGCGCCATTCAATTCAGCCGCAGCACTCCTGGTCTGACTGTTTCGCTGGCTGGAATGAGTAACCCGGCACACGTCGCCGAAAATTTACTGTTGGCCACAGTGCCCATCACTGAACCGGCAACCTATTTCAAACTGTTTCAGGCATCATGACACTCGCCGAACCGCTACGTTTCGAGTGGCAAAACGAAGAGGAACTGGATGCCAGCCTCTTAGTGCTCGAAAACATTCCGGCGGTTTATTGTATTGAAGTCCCCAACGGACAACCGTTGATTGGCCGGACCG
>JAYWBH010000560.1:0-4038 GCA_043781815.1 Bryobacterales bacterium
TGTTGAATAGGCAATTTACATGGTGAGCTCCTTTCATCTCACTAGATCAGCCAGGCTTTGCCTGGCGCACCTGATGGACGCCGATGAACGCTGATAACAACAATTGCGAGAAAACGAAGTGGCATTGTGCGATTCCGCCTGCCCGCTCGCTTGCACTACATCACATTGGGAGGGATTAAAGCCGTCGGATCATAACATTTCGGAACCACCCAACATCACCATGATGCTGCAACGAGATTGGACAATCTTTGCGAGGTCGATCCACCAATGCCCGCGCATCATCGGAATTGCCAGTGCGCGCTTTCAACAGCTCCTTCACCTCCGCCGATTCCAAATCCACATCAACCACTTTCACCCCGTTCAACCAATGCTCCACCTTGGTTCCGTGCTTCACAATGCGCACTTCATTGAACTCGCCAATGGGCCTGGCCACTTTCCCCTTAGCCGCAACCAAACCGTACAACGCGCCAAAAGCGTGCTTGGGATCACTCAGTGCATCGGGATTCCCGGCATCGTCCGCCAACTGATATTCAAACCCCCGCGAAGCTGTCCCAGGTGTCCCGCCGACGCTGCTACGGCGCGTGCGAAATCCTTGCACTAAATACTTGATACCCGAATTCGCCGCCACCGTCGCTTTCCATTCCAGCTTCAATTCGAAGTCCGCAAAAGTGTCCTCCGTGATGATGTCCTGAAAGTCTTCAGCCTTCAACGTCTTCAAGCAGCCGTCTTCAATCCTCCAGGAACGTGCTGGGAAAACATCGCCATTTGTATTGCGCCAACCGTTGGAAGTCTTGCCATCAAACAGGGTGATCCAACCACTTTTGGTCTGCTCTGGCGGCCATTGTTCCCTGCGCCAAGCCATGTCCCAAAACATATATTCATAGCGTGCGGAAATAACAAACAACTCTTTCAGTCGGCTGCGGGCAACTCCGTCAAGCCGCGCCGATGCGGCGTTCATCATGTCTAAAACCTGTTGCACAACCTTGGCATAATCAGAGGCCGCATATTGATTGATCCACTGCTGATAATCCGCGTCCTTCGATCCTTTCTTTTCCAGTTCACGGCCCACCTCCAAATAAATCCAGTAACAGGGCAGCATCGCCGCAAGGCCCTCTGCAAAGGTCCCGCGCTCCACCGTTGCCAACAGATGATTGGTGTAGGCGTAATTGGTAGGTGCCATTCGGCCCGCAGGATTGGTTAACCGATAGGTTTTTAAGATGCTGGAATGCAACTGCTGCTCTGTGGCCAACGCGTCAGTCGCATGGGCTTCCAATGTCTTTCGCCAATCAGCTCTGGGGGACTTCCTGGCCAGTGTTTTCAGTGCTTCGCCATAAACATGCAAGTAACTGGAATCCTGGTCCAGATAGAAAAGGAAGCTCTCTCTGGGTAACTTGCCGTTAACCAATCCCTCAACAAATGGATGGGTCAACGTCTGATCGTAAATCGGCTTGGAGGCCAGCCAGAGTTCGTCCGTAAACGAAGCGGCGAGTAAGAATAAAGAAGCAAGCATCAACCGAAAACCTGTTTGATAGGAGTGCCGCCAAAATCAGTCAGCTTTTCATGACGACCGTTGTTCAAATACCATAACTTGTGTTGATCCAACCCCAACGCATGCAAAATGGTGGCATGAAAATCACGCATGTGATACCGGTCCCCAACACCATATAATCCGAAATCATCCGTAGCGCCAATGATTTGACCGCCCTTCACACCACCGCCAGCAAACCACATGGTGTAGCCATGCGGATTATGATCGCGCCCATTGCCGCTTTGTGAATTCGGCAACCGGCCAAACTCACTTCCCCAAATGACCAGCGTTGAATCCAGCAAACCGCGCGACTTCAAATCCTTCAGCAGCGCTGCAATCGGCTGATCGGTTAGGCCGCACATTTTTTCATGATTCTCTTTCAAGTCCTTGTGCGCATCCCATTGAATGCTCACCGGCCCGCCCCCAGAGTAGAGCTGCACAAAGCGCACGCCTCGCTCAACCAATCGCCGAGCCATTAAACAACGCGTCCCAAACTCCCGCGTATGATTTTGGTCCATGCCATACAAGCTACGTGTGGCATCGGTTTCCTTGGTCACGTCCACAGCTTCAGGAGCATGGCGTTGCATACGGAACGCCAATTCATAGGAAGCAATTCTCGCCCCCATTTCTTCATCGGTGGGCGCAGTGTCCAGTTCGTTCATCTTCTGCAACAGGTCCAGCGTTGCCCGTTGCCGATTCTCACTCATCCCCGCTGGCGGTTTCAAATGCATGATGGGAGTTGGCCCTGGACGAAACAATGTACCTTGATAAACTGCTGGAAGAAATGCCGAACCCCAGCATGGTGTGCCGCCTTCCGGAGTCCCTTCAGGCTGAGGCATCACCACATAGGCTGGCAGATTTTCTGATTGCGAACCCAACCCGTAAGTGACCCAGGAACCCATACTGGGGAAGCCCATCAGAATGCGTCCGGAGTGCACCTGATACATAGCTGGTGCATGCACGGCGCTCTCTGTATAGAAACTCCGCACAAAGCAAATATCGTCCACGCATTGGGCAATGTTGGGAAACAAACTGGATACGGGCATGCCACTTTGACCGTACTGTTTGAACTCCCAAGGGGAACTTAGAACAGGCGTGGTGCCATCGGAAAACTGACTGGTTACCCGCAGACTTTCCGGCAGCGCCTGACCCTCATATTTCTTCAATGCAGGTTTAGGATCGAATGTATCCATCTGACTAGGCGCGCCCACCATATAGAGGAAGATCACTGACTTCGCTTTGCCCGGGAAATGGGAAGGCTTAGCCGCCAGTGGGTTGGTCCGCTGAGTCGCACAAGCTTCACGCTGGAGAATCGCTTCCAGAGCGACAGCACCAAACCCTTGCGCCGCGGTCCGCAGAATGTTTCTTCTACTGGTCATATAGTATTATCCGCAGATGTCGCAGATGCACGCAGATAAAACAGCACAACGCGTTTGAATTCCAGTCTTGAGTATCCGAAGTTCAGGAGCAACATTCTTTCTTTTTCTGCTGCCTTAAGATAGTTGATAGCTTGCGACTCCTCCACACTGGTGAGCGCTTTGAGAGCTTTCAATTCCACGATAATACTGTCAAAACAGATAAAGTCCACGCGGTAAGTACACCGAAGGCGACTGTCTTTGTAGATAATCGGCAACTCAACTTCCCGCAGAAATGGAATGCTCCTATCCGCAAATTCGACAGCCAACGCCTCCTGATAAACAGCCTCCAGAAATCCATGTCCAAGTTGCCCATGCACCTCCATAGCAGCACCAATAATGGCATGCGTTTGTGGATCTTTTTCATCCGCGTTCATCTGCGTCATTCGCTTCCTCTCCAATCATGTAATATTATCCGCAGATGTCGCAGATGACGCAGATAAGACAACACAACAACTTTGAATCCTGCGTTTGTAGCTCTTTGCGTTATCTGCGTTCATCTGCGTCATCTGCGGACAAAAATCCTTCAAGGTATATACACGAACTCATTCCTATTCAGCAGGGCCAAACAAAACTCATCCCATTTCCCCTGCCTTCCAAAAAACTCTGCGGCTAACGTTGCTTCAGCAGCCGTCGGGAAACGCCCCAAAGTAATCCTATATCCTCGGCGGACCCGACACCCTTGATCTCCTCCGCATTCCCCTTCCAATCTCGCGGAAAATCGCCGGGCCTGGTCTGCCATGAAGTCGCTATTCATCAATGACAGAGCCTGTAACGCATGGGTTGACGTGGATCGCATAGCGCACGAAGACATCGCATCGGGCTGATCGAAATTCGCCAGCATCGGCAACCGAACCGTCCGTTTATTCAACAGATAAAGCGTCCGCCGATTATGCTCTCGCGGATCCCGATCCACCGGCCACAAATTATCCGGCTCACCTTCGGTGAATATAATGTCGTAGATTTCTTTTTCAATCGGCACCTTCACCGGCCTTCCACCAATCCGCGGATTCAACGCGCCCGATGCCGCCAATACGCTATCCCGAATCGCCTCCCCTTCCAGCCGACGTTTATTCATGCGCCAATAAAACTTGT
>JAYWBH010000561.1:0-4036 GCA_043781815.1 Bryobacterales bacterium
CGTATCACAAAGATGATCGTGCAATGCCCGTTTCTGATCGTCAATACCAGCGATGATGTAGCCGATGGAAAGTGTCATGCTGCTTAACATATTTCCAAAGAACCGGCCAACGGCCCGCCCTGTGCTGAGTGGTCCTCCATCGGAACGCACTACTTTCAAGTTGAGTAGAATCTTGCCAGGCGTTGCCCCGCGAGTTACCAGAAAGTAAACTTCGTAAGCCATTTGAATGCCAACGCCAATTAATGAAGTAACAGCGAATATGGTGAAGACGGAAACTACATCTCCGGGATTCTTACCCAAAGTGGCGAGATTAATTCCCAATGCAGCAAGGCCAGCGAATTGAAAAATGCCGGAAACAATTGTCAATATAATGCCGTCAATCAAACGGGCTGCAAAGCGGATCCAAAAACCGCCGTATTGATTGGTGGACATGCCTTGACGGCCTTCCCGTAAGGACTGCAGGAAAGCAGGTTTGCAGTTGATGCAAATGAGTCGGTCGCCAATAGGCACAAGGGCAGCGGCACTGAACGCGCTTCCACATACCGAACAGAATTTCGCATCACCAGCAGGCTGCGCAGCCGCAACAGGGGCCACGACGTCGAGTTGCTGAGGGCTGGCAGGCACCGGACCCGGGCTGGCAGGCGGCACACCGGAAACAGCGTCCCATCGTTGCCAACTGGCCATGCCATCATGCCAGACAAGAGTATCTGGTTGAACAGCACCCGATGCTGTTAAGTGACGAAACTCTTCATCCTCCACAGGCCCCCGTTGTTGGCCCGCTTCGGCATAAAACCATTTCATGGATTCCAGTCCTCGCTATATAAGCTGATAGCAAGAGTCTATCAAAGGAGCCAGCGGCGCGTGTTCGCCTTGCCGACGACTACCGTTGTCCCTAGATATTTATTCTCAATCCGGATGGTATTGTAAAAAAGAGGACAAAATAAATGTTGTTTATTTTGCCGTGTTCCAGGATCTCAGCGGTGAGCCTGCCAACCAAGTAAGACTCCCAGGCAAATCATGCACATTGGAACCAAGAGGATCACGGAAAAAGCCAAAGCATTCCAAGGTTGTGTGCTGTCGGTGAGGTATGGAAGCGAAATCCAGTCCATTGAACTTCAATGTCTGTGCCATCGTGTTGCGCGCGCCAGTATCGTGTTAGCTCCATTGCGGCTCCTTGAAAAGCACTAAGACCGTGACCCCAGTTTTTGATTCAACGCCGTCACCTGAGCAGCCAGCGTGTCCAAACGACCAATGATTTCTTTATAGTGCTTGGATTCCTCCTTCGCTTCTTTAGGAGTCATACTAAACACTCCACCAGGCTCCAGCACACAACGGTCAAGCTCATCCAGCGTGCGAAATCCTTGCCGATGCGCTGCGATTGTAAGGTCGCCCACTGTCATCAACTCCTTCGCCAAATTCGATTGCACCAACTTGCCCTTCTCAATCAGCACCGTTGGTTCACCCGCTGCAATTTGATCCAGGTTGCGATGCCCAAAGAAGAATCGAACCACCGCATAGTTGATAGCCAGCAAGGAAACCGCACCGATGATTCCACCGGAAACAGAATTGTCATCCCCTATGATTGCGTTCTGCAAAGTGTTCGATAGGCACAGCAGCACCGTCAGATCAAATGGATTCAACTGCGCCAGTTGCCGTTTTCCAAAGACCCGCAGCATAATCACAATGGCAAAGTAGACCAGTATTGGCCTGATAATTTTTTCAAGAACGGAAAGGTGTAAGTCGGTCATATTACCGAAAACATGGCTCAGAATAGTCATATGCAAGCTTACTCCTAAATACCGTTAGGGAAAATCCTCCCCAAAAGATGTGTTGATGTTATGATGTTTTTATGAGGACAACCATCGATCTCACACCCGAAGCCTATCACTTAGTAAAAACGGTCTCGCAGGAACGCAAGCAATCCATGGGTGCCGTTGTCAGTGAATTCATTGTTGGACCCATATTAACCACGTCTCAGTCGGGCCTTGTCTTGGGCCGTTCCTCCGCTGGTTTCCCAACTTTTAGCGGAGGAATGCGGAGAACCAACGAAGACGTCAAGGCGATGCTGGATGAAATGGACGAACTTGATGAAAAGTAAAAGTAAGATGATGAAATGTAATGAATGGATGCACGGTGAAAGCAAATAGCTATCTGCTGGATTCCTGCGTCCTGATTGCACTTTGTGATATTGACCACTTGGCACATCGTCAGGCGACAGATTGGTTTGAAAGGACCGGTGGTAATTTTGCCACTTGCCCCATCACCCAATTGGCACTTCTTCGGTATGCCTTGAGGGTCAACCGGCAATCCTCTTTTCAAGAAGCGAAGAAGGTTTTAAAGCTGATCTCCTCCATGCCTGGACACGAATTTTGGGATGACTCCATTGATTGCCTTTCCTTGCCTAACAAGGGAATTTTGGCTCATGGTCATCTGACGGATTCTTATTTGGTGACTCTGGCTCTGTCGAAGGGCTGTCGAATTGCAACTCTCGACCGTCGCATGGCTGACGTCTATTCGCCAACTGCACTATTCCTGAGTCGCCCCCCGAGCTAAATCCGCGCCCAACCCCATCGTGATAGGATCAAGGTGGCGAAATCCCCATGTTTGATCAGCACCTTCCAAACCGTTTAACAATCCTCTTCCTACTGTTGTGCCAAGCTGCACTCGCTGCCCCAACCGACAAGGCCGAACAATTTGAAATGAAGATTCGTCCCATACTGGCCAATCGCTGCTATGGATGCCATTCTTCCGCACCTCTGGGTGGCCTCACCATGAATTCGCGCAATGGACTTTTGAAGGGTGGGAAAACTGGTCCTGCCGTGGTCCCTGGCAAACCCGAAGAAAGCTTGCTGATCCAGGCCATTGAACATACCAACGACAAGATGAAAATGCCCATGGGCGCAGGTAAAATGCCCGACGCCGAAATCGCTCTGTTAACCACTTGGATCAAAGACGGTGCGTTCTGGCCGGAAGTGCCAGTAACTGCTTCTTCCGCCAAAAGTAAGTACGTCATCACCGCCGAACAACGTAAGTTCTGGGCCTTTCAACCAGTTACAAAGCCCACCCTGCCTGACGTAAAGAATGCCACCACACCTATTGACCGCTTGGTGATGGCGAAATTGGAATCGAAGGGATTGAAGCCGAATTCCCCTGCACAGCGTCGCGATCTGATTCGTCGTGCATACCTCGATCTAACCGGTCTGCCGCCCACTTATGAAGTTACCGAAGCGTTCGTGAAAGATCCAGCCCCGCAAGCATTCGCCAACATTGTAGATAAGTTGCTAGCCTCCAAACAATACGGCGAACGGTGGGCGCGTTACTGGTTAGATGTGGCCCGCTACGCCGATGATCGCCTTGATAGCGACGTGGAACTTCCTTACCCGAATTCATTCCGTTATCGTGACTGGGTGATCCAAGCGTTCAACCAGGACATGCCTTACAACACGTTCGTCAAAGCTCAGATCGCCGGTGATCAGTTGGGAACTCTGACAGATGAAAAGAACAAACAGTTGGCCGTGGGTCTGGGCTTTTACGGTCTGAGTCCCGAACTCAATGACGACCGTGTAGACGTTACCACCCGCGGATTCTTAGCGCTCACCGGTGCCTGTGCGCAATGTCACGATCACAAGTTCGACCCCATTCCCACCAAAGATTACTACGCGCTGCAAGGCGTTTTCAGCAGCACCAAACGCGCCGAATTTGAACTTGCCCCAGCCGCTGATGTGAAAATTTATAAGGCTCAAGCCAAGAAGATTGATGAACTGAAGCTGCGCATTCAAAGCTTCCTCCACAATCAGGCAACGCAGTTAGCAGAAGTGCTGGCCGCCGATTCCCCTCGCTATATCCGCGCCGCACGCAAGGTTCTTGTTGACACCAAGCCCCAGACCGTAGCCGCTGTTGCTGCCGCCGATCAGTTAGATGCAATTACGCTGGGCCGTTGGGTGACTTACTTAAAAACTGGCCCCCTGGATAACAAGTATTTGAAAGGTTGGCGCGACGAATCGTTCAATTTAAGCCAGTTCAAGCAAGAAGCCCT
>JAYWBH010000562.1:0-4036 GCA_043781815.1 Bryobacterales bacterium
AAGTTGCCCCTCAATTAGAAGGTATGCTAATGTAAAACTTCAGGGGCAACCGCGAACTTCTGTTCTCAAAGCCCTTCCTCTACAGTAAAAAATGAACGACACGCTGCAAGCGCTTGCTGGGATTCTGCTAAAAGGTCTACCCACCTTTATCCTCTTCCTGTTGTTGCACTTCTACCTTCGCCGGATCTTCTTTGGACCAATGGCCAAAGTACTGCGCGACCGCCAGGAAGCAACCGTTGGGGCGAAGCGTGCCGCTGCCGAAAGTCTGCGCACCGCCGAATCCAAAGCTGTTGAGTTCGAACAGAAAATAGATGAAGTGCGCGCACAATTGTCTAAAGAACGCGAAGCTACCCGTAAGGGTTGGCTGGATAATCAGGCTTCCCGCGTTGCCGCAGCCAAAGTCGCAACTGATTCCAAAATTGCTGAAGGAAAGACGCAAATCACGCAACAGGTTGTGGCAGCTCGTCAATCGCTGGCAGGGGAAACGTCCCGTTTAGCTGATGAAATTGCCACTGCCGTTCTGGGGAGGAGTGCCTAATGTCTCGCGCATCCCTTCTCTTCTTTTTTACAACCGTCTCAGTTGCATTTGCCGAAGGTGGCGAACATGCCGCTGGCAACCCCAATGAAATTTACTGGAAGTGGGCTAACTTTGTGTTGTTGGTTGTCGGCATCGGCTACATGATCGGCAAGCATGCTCCGACATTTTTCAAGGGTCAGGATGAAGTCATTCAACGCGACCTGCGGGAAGCGGCGGAAATGAAGCGCTCGGCGGAAGCGAAGACGGCGGAAATCGAAAAACGTCTTGCCACATTAAGCACCGAAATTGAAACAATCCGCGCTAGTGCCTCGAAGGAACTGGAAACGGAGCACGCCCGTGTGAATCGGGAAACTGAAGTTTCTATGGCGAAACTGGAAGCGCACGCCGCCCAGGAAATTGAATCGGCTACTAAGACCGCCATGGCTGAATTGAAATCGTATTTAGCGAAGCTGGCGTTGGAACAGGCCGAAGTAAAGATCCGCGGGCAGGTTACCACAGCATCAGAAGCGTTGTTGATTGACGGATTTTTGAAGAGGCTCAATTAATATGTCTGCCGCTGTTGCCTCACGTTACGCTCGCGCTCTAGTTGATGTGCTTGTTGATCCAAAATCGACGGCTGGTACAACCCCGGAATTAGCGCTGGACCAATTGAAAGAATTCAGCAAAATGTTGGATGGATCTTCGGAACTGAGCGCCGTGTTGCTTACGCCCGCCGTTTCACCCGCACGGAAACGTGCTGTGATCGCTCGCTTTGCGGAAATGCTGCCGCTGGCCACGGTAATCAAAAACTTCTTATATGTGGTGATCGACCATCGTCGAACAGCGCTGTTGCATGGGATATTGGAAGCGATTCAAGCCCAGCTCGACGAACGGATGGGCATTGCCAGGGCGCAAATCACTTCTGCGAGTGTGTTGAGTGAAGAACAGCAAAGGCAAATTCAAGCCTCGTTTTCAAGCAAGACAGGCAAGAAAATCCTGGGTCAATTTACTGTAAACCCTGACCTGATCGGTGGGGTGATGGTTCGGATCGGTTCGACAATTTATGACGGCTCTGTGCGTGGATCCCTGGATGGGCTGCGCAAGAAACTGGTCGCTGAGTAATTAATCGGAAAAGAAACTATGGCTCAAATTCGGGCAGATGAAATCGCTCGCGTACTGCGTGACGAAATTGAAAATTACGATAAGGCGGTAAACGTCTCCGAGACCGGATCAGTGATCTCGGTCGGTGACGGTATTGCCCGTATTCACGGTTTGGAACTGGTGATGGCTGGCGAACTGATTGAGTTCCCCCATGGCGTCACTGGCATTGCGTTGAACCTGGAAGAAGACCAGGTGGGCGCGGTGTTAATGGGCGATTTCCACCACGTCAAAGAAGGCGATGAAGTCAAACGCACAGGCCGCATTATGTCGGTTCCGGTGGGCAACGGCTTCCTCGGTCGCGTTGTGGATGCACTGGGTGCTCCGATTGACGGCAAGGGACCCATTCAGAACGACGGCTTCCTGGCCATTGAACGTCTGGCCCCTGGCGTTATTGATCGCAGCCCAGTGAAAGAGCCAATGCAGACCGGCATTAAAGCGATTGACGGTATGATTCCCATTGGCCGCGGCCAGCGCGAATTGATCATCGGTGACCGCCAGACGGGCAAGACCACCATTGCTATTGACACGATCATCAACCAGAAGGGTGGGGACGTGAAATGTATTTACGTCGCCATTGGTCAGAAGCGTTCCACAGTTGCCCAAGTGGTGCAGACTTTGGAACGCAATGGCGCAATGGAATACACCATTGTTGTGGCTGCCACAGCGTCCGATCCCGCACCTATGCAGTACATCGCACCGTATTCCGGTTGCGCGATGGGCGAATATTTCCGCGATAAAGACGAACATGTTCTGGTTGTGTATGACGATCTTTCGAAGCATGCTGCGGCGTATCGTGAAATTTCGCTGTTGCTGCGCCGTCCTCCAGGACGTGAAGCGTTCCCTGGCGACGTGTTTTATCTTCACAGCCGCTTGCTAGAACGTGCTGCTAAATTGAAGACTGGCGGATCGCTGACTGCTCTGCCGTTTATTGAAACGCAAGCAGGCGACGTTTCCGCTTACATTCCAACCAACGTGATTTCCATCACCGATGGCCAGATTTTCCTGGAAGCCGATCTGTTCAACTCAAACGTGCGCCCTGCGATCAACGTGGGTATTTCGGTGAGCCGCGTCGGCGGCAGTGCGCAGATCAAAGCCATGCGGCAGGTAGCCGGTTCGCTTCGTTTGAATCTGGCACAGTATCGCGCGCTGGCTGCATTCGCGCAGTTTGGTTCCGATCTTGATCCGGCATCGCAGAAGCAGTTGGCCCGTGGTCAGCGTCTGGTGGAGTTGTTGAAGCAGGGTCAGTTCTCGCCCATGTCGGTAGAAAAGCAAGTGCTCAGTATTTTTGCTGGAACCAACGGGCTGCTGGATGAACTGCCAGTGGAAGGTATCCGTAAGTTTGAAGAAGAATTGCACCGCTTTGTAGAAAATTCGTATCCCAACATTCTGCCGACGATTCGCGATAAGAAAAACATTGACGATGCCTTGAAGGCTGAAATGATCAAGGCGATTGGAGACGCGAAGAAACGCTTTCTGGCGGAGAATAAGGCGTAAAGCTGCCATGCCCAGTTTGATCGATTTCCGGCGGAGAATCCGGTCCGTAAAAAACACGCAGCAGATCACCAAGGCCATGAAAATGGTTTCGGCGGCGAAGTTGCGTCGCGCGCAGGAATCAGTGATTGCGGCGCGTCCGTATGCAAATTCGCTGAAAGATATGTTGGGCAACGTGGCCGCAGCATCAAAGAGCATGGACGTAACTCATCCACTGTTGATGCAGCGTCCAGAGAAGAACGTTCAGGTGATTCTGATTACTGCTGACCGCGGCTTGGCTGGTGCCTTAAACACTAATCTGATTCGTGGCGCGCAAAAGTTCATGGACGAAAAGCCCGGCATTGGCATGCAACTGGAAGCCATTGGACGCAAGGGGCGCGATCATTTCAAGAAGCGTGGTGTCACCATTACTGGTGAGCACTACAACCTAACTAAGAAGTGCACCTACGAAGATACGAAAGCAATTGCGCAATCGATCATTGCTCGTTATGCGAATGCGGAAGTAGATGCGGTTTACCTGATCTTCAACGAATTCAAAAGTGTGATGACGCAGAAGCTGGACGTGCGGCGGCTGCTTCCGATTGTGCTGCCAGAAGGCACGGTGGCCAAGGATTATATTTACGAGCAGCCTGCTGAAAAGCTGCTGAGTGCGCTGTTGCCGCGTTACGTGGAAGTGGAGTTGTACAAAGCGGTTTTGGAATCGACGGCCGCTGAACATGCAGCCCGTATGACCGCTATGGATTCGGCCAGTTCCAATGCGGCCGATGTAATTGAACGGTTGACGCTGGTGATGAACCGCGTACGCCAAGCCAGTATTACTCGCGAAATTATCGAAGTTGTCAGCGGCGCGTCGGCGCTCGAATAGCG
>JAYWBH010000563.1:0-4034 GCA_043781815.1 Bryobacterales bacterium
AGCCTAAACCATGCTGGAGCGATTTCTAATTCCGTCGGTCCTCTCTGGTCTTTCCAGTCTGGAACTTGTGGCTCGAACCGTGGTGGATGGCTTTGTCTCGGGCCTCCATCGTTCCCCCGACTTCGGCTTCAGCCAGGAGTTTGCCGAGTACCGTGCCTATACCGAAGGTGACGATTTGCGTCACGTGGATTGGAACGTTTACGCTCGTACTGAAAAAATTGTTCTGAAGCGTTTTCGCGGCGAAACCAATTCGCAAGTCACCGTGATTTTAGATGCCAGCGCGTCCATGGGCTTTGGACCCAGCGGCGTTACCAAAATGGATTACGCCCGCTATTTAACGGCCAGTATTGTCTACATGGCCAATCTGCAACGCGATGCTTATGGCGTGATTGTGTTCGATGACGATATTCGAACCTACGTCCAGCCTTCCTCTCGTCAAGGGCAACTGTATCGTGTTCTTCATGCGCTGGATCAAGCCGAACCAAAGGCCCGGACTGACTACGCCAAACCGTTTTTCCATTACCAGCAGTTTCATCGCAAGCGCGGAATCACAGCGGTGATCTCAGATTTTTGGGAATCTCCAAAGACCATTGTGGATACCATTGCACCGCTCCGCTTCCGTGGAAACGACGTAGTGATGTTTCACCTATTAGACCCTCAGGAATACCGTCCAGATTTTCGCGATTCTGTTCTGCTTGTCGATTCAGAAACCAATCGCACAGTTGAAGTGACGCCCGATTACGCAAAGCACGAGTATGGTCCAAAGATCGACGCGCACATTGCAGCCTTGCGATCCGCAGCGCAGGCCAATGGGTTGGACTATTGCCAAATCATGACCGATAAACCGCTGGATGCAGCTCTCCGTGAATATCTAACTGTGCGCAAGGGGAGGAACTAAAATGGGATTCCTTTCTCCCTGGTTCCTGCTTGGATTGCTTGGCGTGGGGCTCCCCGTCTGGCTACATTTACTGAAGCAGCATAAGACCGTGCCGCAGGCGTTTAGCTCGCTCATGTTTTTTGAAAAGCGCACCCAAAGTTCCGTAAAGCATCGCCGGTTGAAGCACCTATTATTGCTGGCTCTACGACTTTTATTACTGGTTTTGTTGGCCCTATTGTTCGCTGGTCCGTACATTCTTCAAAAGCCTTCCTCCGCCAATAGCGGTCGCCGCAATGTAGTTATTGCGGTAGATCATTCGTTCAGCATGCGCCAAGGTGGTCAGTTGGAAAGGGCGAAGAAAGAAGCTGCAAGCCTGGCTTCAGGGTTGGGTTCTGGCGCTCGTGCTGAAGTGTTGGCCGTGGGCATGCATTCCCGAGCCATGTCGCAAATGATTGCCGACCCTGGCCAGATCCGTGCCGCTATCGACGCCATTGCTGCCTCCGACGAACGTAGTGATTATTCTGAACTGGGCCGTGCCGTGCGGGCAATTTCAGAAACGGAACGAGTGCCCGTTGAAGTCCACTTTTTCACCGATGCTCAGCAGACTTCCATGCCCGCCAATTTTAGCGATCTGGCCATGCCCGCCGATGCAAAGTTAACCGTGCATCGCACGAGAGACAGTGCCAAACCAAATTGGACCATAGAGACTGTGTCCGCCCCTGGCCGTATTTTCGACACTAAGAAAGTTCGTGTGCAAGCAACCATTGCGGGCTTTGGAACTCCCGCCACTAAGAAACAAATAAAACTAATTGCTGGTGGCAAAACTTTGGATTCAAAGACAGTGGACATTGCCGCTGATGGGCGCGCCTCAGTTGAGTTTGTATCGCTGGATAGCAGCTACGGCTTCAACAAATGCGAAATTCGCATTGAACCTGCCGATGAGTTTCCCGCCGATGATGTCTTTCGTTTCGCTGTAGAACGAGCCGATCCGCGCCGCGTACTTTTCGTTCATTCCGACTTAGATTCGCGTTCGGCGCTTTATTACCGCACCGCTTTGGAATCCGCTGGCAGTGGCAACTTTGTGATGGACGTGGTCAGCACCGGTCAGGCAGGCAACCAGTCTCCAGAGAAATTTGCGTTCATCGTGTTATCCGATCCTGGCCCCTTATCGCAAGGGTTTGAAGAATCGTTGAAACGGTATGTGTCCGGCGGTGGTGCCGTTTTCATTACTCTGGGACGCGCCACAGTGGCTGCAGGAAAGCTGCCACTCACCGGCGATGTACTGGACGGAACTCGCACGGCACAAAGATCCGGCGACCGTTTTTTCAACATCACTTGGACCGATACAACCAATCCCGTGATCGCCAAATCCGCTGGCCTGGACCGTGTAAAATTCTTTCAATTGGTCAATGTGCAAGGGCAAGGCTGGCGGCACATGGCTCGCGTTTCCGATGGCGGTTGGGTTCTGGCAGAAAAGCAACTGGGCGAAGGTCGCATCATGGTGCTGGCTTCAGCATTGGATAATGTGGCGAACGATTTGCCCTTGCATCCAACGTTTCTGCCGTTGGTGGAACAGTCGGCACGGCTACTGGCTCGCGAGACCGAATCAGCCACCAGCATGCCCGTGGGGGCACCGCTGGAATTGCGTACGGCTCGTGAACGGGCAACCAGTGTGGAAGTGTTAGACCCCGATGGCAAACGACTTTTGAGTTTGGAAGAGTCCGTAAAAGCGCAAACTGTAAACCTGGATCGCGAAGGATTTTATGAAATTCGCCGCGCGCAAGGCAGGCAATCGATGGTGGCTGTAAACGCCCCGCGTAGTGAATCGAACCTGGCCTTAGTACCTCAAGAGACTCTTGCGCTGTGGGAAAATAAAGGCCAAACGGGGGCTGCGGCCTCCACGCAATCGACCACGCCAGATTTCGAAAAACCGCAGCCAGTAAGCTATTGGCGCCCTTTGTTGGTGTTGCTGTTGTTGGCTGTGTTGGCAGAAAGTTTTGTAGCAGGGCGGCATCTGGATAGAGGTGAAGCTCAGGATGACGAAGTAGAGAATTTGCAGGAGGCCGCATGAATCCCCGAGAGTCCTTAGCCGCGTACTTGAACAAAATTGAAAGCCGATTCCGTTGGGGAACCACGGCGCGCGGTCTGGCCATAGCCGCCCTGGCTGCGTTGTCGGCCACCTTGGCATTAGTTGTGCTGTTAAACTCCGTCGAGTTTGAACGCAACTTTGTCATTGCCGCCCGTGTAGTTCTATTTCTCTCCATTGCCATAGCTCTGTGTTTCGGCCTAGGTGCCCCCCTGCTCGCATTGAATCGCAGACGCGCGGCACATCGCGTGGAAGCCAAGTTCCCGGAGTTTGGGGAACGGTTGGTGACCTTTGCCGAAAAAGAAAATCAGGCAATCCCCGATCCGTTCTTGCCACTGCTTGCTGCCGATGCTCTGAAGGTGGCGGCGCGTGTGGAACCCGCACAAGTTTTGTCCTCAACGTGGATCGCAGGCTTCGCCTCGGCTGCGTTGGCGTTGGTGGGCACTCTAACCTGGTTGATCTTCGCCGGTCCTGGTTATCTGGGTGCCGGAGCGAATCTTTTATGGGCCGGTCCACCGCGCATCGATACGCCTGGTATCGGTTTGACCAAGAGCATCACCATCAAGCCGGGCAACCGCAAAGTCCGTCGTAAGACAGATCAAATGGTGTCCGCTGAGTTGATAGGATTTCATGCTCCCATCGTAAAAATGTACGCTCGTTACCACAGTGGCAGTAAGTGGGAACAGGCTCCAATGTTGCCGCAAGGGCAAAGCAATGGCTACGAATTTCTGTTCTCTGGATTGCCGGAAAGCGTAGATTATTACGTGGAAGCGGCTGGTGCAAAATCGGCAACATTTACGTTGACCGCAGTGGATCTTCCTGGTGTCAAACGAATGAAGGTTACCTATCAGTATCCCGCGTGGCTGGGGCTGAAAGCAGTCAGTGAAGAGCCTGCTGGCGACCTGCGTGCAGTGGCTGGAACTGAGGCGATTCTATCCATTGAAACGGACAAGCCGTTAACCACTGGCGTCCTCATGCTGGATGATGGCAAGAAGATTGAAGTGAAGGCCAAGGAAGGAAATTGGTTAGAAGCTCGTGTACCTATTCAGAAAGATGGGCTCTACTATATTG
>JAYWBH010000564.1:0-12033 GCA_043781815.1 Bryobacterales bacterium
GCCAGTGGATTATTGTCCACGCTTTGTTTGGTGAATCCAGGGGCTTCCGCAGTAACTCTATACTTACCAGTGCTCAGATCTGGAATCACATAAATGCCATCCGCATTGGTTTTAACAACGCGAGTAAGTCCGGTGTCCTGGTGAGTTACAGTGATAACGGCACCGGGCAGAACTGCGCCGCTGGGATCAATCACTTGCCCCGAAATCTGCTGATTCAAAGTAGATTGAGAGAATGCCCCAGCCGCAGCCAACAGCAATAAACAGGCACATATGGTTGGTCGCGAAAGGTTCGACATAGCGTTGTTGGGTCAGTATATCAGCTAAATCGATAAACCCAACGGCTGCGTTAAGATCTCGAACATGCAGAGTCCCAAAGTAAATACTTTGGGACCCGTCCAGCCCTGCGACTTACTCGATTTCCGTGGTTACATTGAACAGCGTCGTCAACCGAATGGAACCGTGCCGAACTTGAGGGAAGCCTGGTGCGCTCTTGTCCCCTTGGTCCAGATTCGAAGCCGTATCGTCGGGAGGAAATACTATCAGCGTTTGCAGAAAATCTTGCAGATTGCGCTGCTCCCCTGTTGTTAAGCCGGCGTAAGCATCGCGAGCTCGTTGTGATTCGCCCCCATGGCGCAGAATCACTTCATGCAAATTGATGCTGCGGCCATCGTGGCCATATGGTCCAGTGGAGCCCACGCCCCACAACGCCGTGGTCATCATTTGGGTTCTGGTGGTTCCATCATAATTGCGCTCATTGAAGTTGGGACCCAGGTCGTGCCGCTTGAAATCGGTGAAGATGTTCTTGACTAGGAACGGCTGTAACGATGGGTACTTGACCACCGGAAAACCAGTGCCATCCGGGGTCGAAGCGGTGAATCGAGTCGCAACCGTTGCAAACAGGTTGTTCAGATTGCCGCGGTCCGCATCGTAGGCTGTTTCCACATCGGCAACCCGGCGGTCGCGATCAATTTGCAGATCCGCCACATGGCAGGATGTGCAACCAATGCGATCCAAAGTTGCCCGACCCATTCTTGACTCCACTGTTTCCCGATAAACAGCAGGCTTGAAATAATTCAGCAGATAGAACTCCAAATAGTCCACCACAGCAATGGCCATCTGATTCCGAACCGGTTCGCCCACCGCCACTTTCATTGTGTCGGCAGCAGGTGGCATTTCCAGTTTGTCCAACTTGCCATCCAACACCATTCCGCTTAGCGTCACCATTCTGCCGCCCTTGGCTGCTACCGTTAATTCCGCATCGGAAGATTGAAAACCCATTTCCGCATTCATTGCTCCGATTACAAACTCGCGAATGGAAATGGTTCCGCCCTGATGGAAGAAGGGGCGCACGCGCAGATCAGCATCCACGCCTTCCAATTCCGAAGTATCCACCACAAGATCAGGACGCACCGTGATGCGGCCATAGGAGATGCCCTTGCTGGACAGTTGCCTGGTGACAGCGGTCTTTGACAAGGTTGCTTCCGTAATGGCCAACCGACGCCAATCGCGCAGTTCAGCGGTGATTTCATCGGCCAGCATCTCTTTTAAGCCCAAACCAAAAAGGTGCGGAGCATCGCGACTATCAGGACGGGTGGCAACGTCGCCCCCAAAGCCAGCAGAACCTCGCGGACGGCCATGGCAGGCAGAGCAGCTATCGGACGAACCTGCGCCAATGCCATTATCAGCAGCAATGTCGCCAGAACCGTCTCTATTGTAAGGACCGGACCCATCCAGCCGCTGAAACTTGCGTTGGAACAATTGACGTCCACGCCGAATGGCTCGGAATGGATCTCTGGCAATGACAAATGACGATGAATTGGGAGTGTTCCAATCGCCTCGTCCAGCTCCAATTTCTTCAGTGAGGGATTTTGCGATGCCCTCCTTCGCTGGATTGGGGGATTTGGTTTGATCTACAAGTTGACCATGTAAGGAAATTGACAGAAGCGCAATCGCGCCCAGAACCTTTTTTGTTGCCATATTCTTAACACCTCGATACTAAGTGCGCAAAGGGTCAGGAAACATGACAATTATTTATGCATTTTAATTGATGATTGACTAACAGCTTGTACTAACTGCCTTTCCACATACGCATTTGCGGGTAGTTTGGTCTTCCAATCTCGCCAAAGGGTGACTCGTTCGGCAGCGTGAAGGGATTCGCCCCGGCCGACTTCCATTTCCAATTGTCCAGCACGTTCCAATTTCAGGGAAAGGCGGTTTGCGGAATCCAGATCTTCAGTAGGTTTGAAATCAGGATTCGCGCGAAGAGCCCGCAGGCTTTCTTCTAAAATTTGAAGAGCCTCACCCCACCTCCCTGCTGCTGCCGCTGATTCTAATTTGGCTTGATACACCGAATCTTCGGGCGAAGTAGGGCCGATGATTTTAGGGGGCCAGTTCTGGGCTCCTGTCCAAGATGTGATTGTGGCATTCAACAAAGATCGCGCTGCATCATGCTTCCCCAACTTTCCTAAAGCAATGGCACTTTCTAACTGAATCCTGAACCTATAGGTGGCCACATAGCGGTTAGATTCTGGAGCTGAACGAAGAATCGCTATGCCCTCATCGAACGTAGAAAGTGCCGCTTTCGGGTCGTTCAACTTCATTTGGATCTGGCCAAGCTTAAGTGCGGCTTCCGCCAGGTTCAGGCGGGACTCCACATCAGAGGAATCTGCTACCGTCATTTTACGAAGCAATTGGATAGATTCCTGAAGCCAATGTGCCCCTTGTTCAGATTGTCCAAGGCTGAGGCCCCTGACTTCGCCTAGAATCAATCCGCGGTAGAAATACGTTTCATGGCGCTCCACCTGTGCCCTTTTGTCCGACCCGGCGGCGTCCAACCAAGTTTCGGCGCTTTGAAGTGATGTAAGGGCAGCCTCCAACTCCCCTGCATAACGTTGGGCAGTCCCCAGTGCGCGAAACGAGCTGGCAGCGCTTACCCGTGAACGCGCAGTTTTCAAACGGTCCGCTTGAACTGCGGATGCTTTGGCGTCCAAAAGGCAGTAATAAATGGCTTTTTGAGTGAACCCGGCATTCAACAGAGCACGCGATGTTGCACCGTATACGCGGATGGCCACCTGGTCTTCCTGCTCACTCAGCACCGGGATGCTGCGCTGGTACTTTTCCAGTTCATCGGCGATTTGTTGCGCTCTTTTGACGCTTTCCTCTTCTTTGCCAAGGTCATAAATACGGTCTGCTAATGCGCTTTCCGTAAAAAACCACTCAACGGCCGCCTCCCGATTCCCCGGATCTTTGCGCCGAACAGTAGACAACAAATTTTCGGCATTCGTCAAAGAATTGAAAGCTTCCTGATGCAACCCAAAACTGCTTTTGCCGCGTTGCGCCTGTACTTCGGAAACTCGGCGGTAGGCTCGGGCCACTTCAATCCGTAGTCCGGTATCGTTGCGTACTTCGGAGATCAAACCGCTCAAAGATTGGACTACAGAATCGACGATCTGTTTGCGCACTGGCAGACTGTCGGGCATACTGCGGATCTGCGTTTCGACGTCCAGCAGCTTACCGGCCAATCCGCGAACATCGGCGAAACGACGTTCGGCAATGCGTTTTTCCTGTTGAGTCAGTATCCAGCCAGTCAGCAGACTAACCATCACAGTGGCAACTGCCACCACCGGCATCCAATAGCGGCGCAGGAATTTACGGGCCTGGTAAAGCGATTCCCCACGTCTGGCAGCTACCGGTCGTGAATCCAGATAGGCGTGCAGATCCTCCATCATACGGTCCACGGAAACGTATCGATCAGCCGGTTCTTTGCGCAGTGCGCGCATGACTATGGAATCCAGATCCCCTTTGCATTCGGGGTTGGCCGCACTAGGAAGTTGCGGTTTAGATTCGGTGATGGCAGCCTGAATCCCACTGCGCTCGGTGGTCTGAAATTGATGCGGAGAATTGCCGGTGAGCAGCTTGTAAAGAACCGCGCCCAACGAATAGATATCGGTGGCAGTACTCAGCCGACCGCCGCTCACCTGTTCAGGACTTGCATACCCAGGCGTGAACAACATCTGTGTAACTGTACTTGCAATGTCCAAGTGTTTGGCAATCCCAAAGTCAAGGAGTTTGGGAACACCGGCAGGGGTCACCAGAATGTTGCCTGGTTTTAGATCACGATGAATAATCAATTGACGGTGAGCCTGGCTGACTGCTTCGCAAACGGGAAGGAAGAGTGCCACTATTTCGCGCACTCCGCGGCCTTTTGCCCATTCGTCAATGGGCACGCCTTTCACCAATTCCATCACCAGATAGGGGCGTGTTGCTGTGGTTGGTTCGTCGGTGTGACCCACGTCCAAAAGTCTTGCAATATTGGGGTGAGTGAGGGTCGCCAGAATTTGGCGTTCCTGCAAAAAGCGCTCCAGAGTGGAGGCATTACCGGCGTTGCTGCGAACCAGCTTTATGGCTACTTCAATGCGAACTTCGCCGTCGGCCCGTTCGGCCCGATAGACGGAACCCATGCCGCCGGAGCCCAGCAATTCCTTAATATCGTAAGGGCCACAACGAACGGGTGCCTGTCGAGTTTCTAAATCGGAGATTGCCTGCCGGGCAGCTTGCGCAACGGGGGTAATCAGTGTGCCGGAGTTCTTATCAGCCGTTATGAGAGCTTCCACTTCTTCGAGCAAGGCGCTTTCAATTTGGTGTTGCTGGTAGTAATTGAGCCGCTGCTGATCCGTGAGGTCGGCCAATTCATGAAACAGAGTTTCAACGCTGGAGTTCATGTTTCAAGCACTCTCTTCAACCAGGCTTGGGCGAAGCGCAATTCGCGGCGAACAGTGTGGACGGGCATTTGCAAGGCATCAGCGGAATCCTCCGCAGTCATGCCGCCGAAGTAGCGCATTTCGATTAATGTTGCTTTGCGAGGGTGTTCCTTTTCCAAACGTTGTAGAGCTTCGTGCAGGGAAAGCAGTTGTGCATCGGTTTGCAATGGAGCGGAACCGGGCATGTCTGTAAGAACAATTTCGATTCCAGCATCCCGCTTCTGCGCCAGACGGGCACGGGCTAAATCCACTAACACCTGACGCATAAGTCGCGACGCGATGCCGTAGAAGTGAGCCCGATTTTGAAAATCGGGAAGAGACAGGGAAGAGAATTTGAGATAGGCTTCGTGGACCAGGTCAGTAGTTTCCAGTGGGATATTACGGGATTCACGACGCAAGTGACCAGCGGCCAAGGCTTTGAGTTCTTTGTAGACAAGTGGAATGAGAACATGCAGCGCCTGATCGTCGCCATTGCGCACCTTATGGAGCAGCTCAGTCAATTCCATGTCTTTGATTATGGCGCAGTGGCCCGAGTATATTTTGCGACAAGCTTTCGAATGTTGACGTGAAGCAAAATGCGCATAAGTTGTTTTCTCCGATTTGAGAATAGCATATAAGATGGAAAATTCGGGTCAGACAGAGATTGGTAGAAAGGCCGTAGGCGATTCATTGTAAGTGGGTTGTTGCAATTTTGGATATGCTGTGATCGGAGTTGGCTGTCAGTTAGGCTTTAGCTTCGTTTCAACAGGTTGATTTTTTGTCGATATAGTTTACGATTGAGTTGGCTTACGATTCAGATGATGACATTAGCTAGCTTAGCATCCGATCGCAAGTGAATATGACCCTTTGGCAGTATTCAGATTTAGTTGGTGAGTAATGGAGCAATCCCTCTATTCCCGCAATAGAGTGATAGTACAGCGCATCGTCCGTCACCCAATCACATTCCTGGCGCTAAGGAATTTCTTTTCAAGAAATAGTCGTGGATTCTTGGGGCATTTACTATATGATCAACTCAGTATGCGACTAACTTTGATGTTACTGTGCCTGGCGGGCTTGGCAATGGGGCAAGGGCGGATCGAAGTGTCGCATCTAATTCAAGATGGCATATACCCGTTTTTAGGGTTCGCTCCTGGTAGTTTGGCGATCCTATCAGTGGATGCGGCGTACGATAACTATGGCGCTCCGTATCCGGCGAGTGACCGTTTGTCCCCTGTTGTGCGTTTCCAGCAAGGTGGGTCGCAACAGGAACTTGTAATCGTGCGGTCGAAGCAAGTCAACAGTTTAGATGGGTATGCGGTCCAAATTCCGATCACCGCCAAATTAGGCAATGCGAATTTGATCGTAAGGCTGGGTTCGCGGCAGCTCTCCGTTGAAGTGATGATTGTCCGCTTGCGCTTCGAGTTTGTGCGCAATCCCCGAGTGAAATGGCAGGTTACCGCGTCAAAAGATGGAGTGGCGGTGGGCCTGATCCATCCTTTGCAAACTGGAAAAATGGGGACGATTCAGGCCACCGGATTGGGTGCCAATCCTGACCAGCAAACCATTTCTCTACAGTTCGGGAATCCACCAATAGAAGCGGGATTTGTGCGAGTTCGTAAGGATGGCAAAGGCCTGGACCTGCTTGAATTTGAGGTGCCGCCAACCGTCGTTGGGGGGTGTGCAGTTCCGGTTCAAGCGTTTGTGAATGGCGTTTTGGCAGATAATTTAGATGTGTCCATTAGCCGGGATGACGGGCCTTGTCCGTCGCCATTTACTGTATCTGAACAGCAGGTACTCGATTCTGGCCAGTGCCTGCCAGTCGGATCTTTGCACCTCCACTCCTATCAAGGACGGTACCAAGGCGAGGGACCACTATCCGTCCGCAGTGACCAAGTCCTTGTTCAATTTACAACAAACTCGGCGGAAGCGTTTGGATCGTCTGCAGCAACGCTTGGAACTTTGCCAATCGGTTGCCGGGTTGACAGGTTCGCCAGAACACGTGGTGATCTTCCTGGAATTTTGCCTGTGCCTCGTGGAGTAGTGCCCAATTTGCCTGGACTGGGGCCTAGCCCTGCTGGCCCGCCTAGCATCTTTGTCGATCCATATCGCAATGCCATTTCTTGTAGCGACTTCCTAGTAAGTGGTTTTACCGCAGGAGTAAAGATCAGTATGAAAGGTCCCAGCGGTCTGGTGATGCTAGGACTGCCCGACCCAGCCCCTCGCTATACCTTGGCCGAACTTCCGCCGTCACCCTTCGAATCTGGCATATGGGAAATCACTGGAACGGAAACGGATCGCTTCAATTTCTTCCAATGGCACTTGCCTGTATACCCCATGCGCGGACAAAACATTCAGATGATTTCAACCATTTCCAAGGATCTTGGAGTTAAGTTGAGATGGGATCCAAACGGTTATAAACCTGGCGATATGACACTTGCTACGCTAGTTCCTCCATATGTTGAAAACGTAGCAAAAGGGATAATCTGCAACGTTTCCGCCACTGATGGTCAAGTGTTCATTCCCCCAACATTATTGAAGGAGCTGATCGGCGCTGATAGCCAACTCGACGCGAGTCTTGGGCTCCAAATTGTCCCGATGTATGAAATAAGAAGGAGTGAAACGAAGAGTGGCCAAACTTTCCCAACTTTCATCGAAAACTTCTATGCTGATTTCAGACCCGTCACCATCCAATAAGCCCACCTCATACTATGGTGCCCGATCTGACAAGTTGATAGGTGTAAGTTCAGGCGGAGCCCGTTTCTTCACCCACTGGGGATTTATTTCCCAGAAATAGTCGTAGATTTTTGTGGCATTTACTATATGATCAACTCAGTATGCGACTAACTTTGATGTTACTGTGCCTGGCGGGCTTGGCAATGGGGCAAGGGCGGATTGAAGTGTCGCATCTCATTCAAGATGGCATGTATCCGTTTTTAGGGTTCGCGCCTGGTAGTTTGGCGATCATCTCAGTGAATGCGGCCTACGATAACTATGGTGTTCCGTATCCGGTGAGTGATCGTTTGTACCCTGTTGTGCGTTTCCAGCAAGCAGGAGTTCAACAGGAACTCGTGATCGTGCGGTCGAAGCAAGTCGCCAGTTTAGATGGGTATGCGGTCCAAATTCCCATCACTGCCAAATTAGGCAATGCGAATTTGATCGTAAGGCTGGGTTCACGGCAACTCTTCGTTGAAGTGACGATTGTCCGCGTGCGCTTCGAGTTTGTGCGCAATCCCAGAGTGAAATGGCAGGTTACCGCGTCGAAAGATGGAGTGGCGGTGGGCCTGGTCCATCCTTTGCAAACTGGAAAAATGGGGACGATTGCGGCCACCGGATTGGGCGCCAATCCTGACCATCAAAGCATTTCTCTACAGTTCGGAAATCCACCAATAGAAGCGGGATTTGTAGGAGTTCGTAAGGATGGCAAGGGCCTGGACCTTCTTGAATTTGAGGTGCCGCCAACCGTCGCCGGAGGGTGTGCAGTTCCGGTTCAAGCGTTTGTGAATGGCGTTTTGGCAGATAATCTGGCAGTGCCAATTAGCCGAGACGAAGGTGTGTGTTCTAATTCGTCGCCATTTACTCTGTTAGAGCTGCAGGTACTCGATTCTGGCCAGTGTCTCCCACTCCGATTTGTACGCATCGGTTCCGAACGAGAATTGAAAAAAGGCGAAGGAACACAATACTCGCTGAATGATCCCGTCAGCACCCAATTTGCAACATACTCGGCGGAGATGTTCGGATTTTCTGAGTCCACGGCCGCATTTTTGCCGATGGGTTGTTCGCTTGGTAGATCGGCCGTCATTTCTGGCCCGTCAACAGGTCCCATCCCTGGTAGCATTTTTGTCGATCCATATCGTAACCCCATATCTTGCCCCGACCCTCCAATCAGTGATTTTACCGACGGAGTAAAGCTAAGTCTGAAAGGTCCCAGTGGTCGGTCATTTTCTCTACTACCGAATGAGTCAGGAACTTACGGATTGCAACTGTCCGATTCCGCCGCCCTCTATTCCTTGGACACCATTCCGCCATCACCCTATGAATCGGGCACATGGGAATTCAGTGGGACGGAAACGGAACGCTTCAATTCCTTCCAATGGCACTTCCCCATCTACCCCATGCGCGGACAGAACATACAGTTGATTTCTACCATTTCCAAAGAACTTGGGGTGATGGTGAAATGGGATCCAAACGGTTATAAAGTGGGCGATATGACACTTGCTTCGCTAATGCTTCCATTTTTCGAAAACGAAGCAAAAGGGATTTACTGCAACATTGCTGCCACGGATGGACAAGTGTTCATTCCCCCAACATTATTGAAAGAATTGGTTGGCACCGATAGTCATCTAGCCGCAAGACTTGCACTTACAATCTCCCCAAAATCGGAAGTAAGAAGGAGCGAAACCAAGAATGGCCAAACTTTCCCCACCTTCATCAATAACTTCTTTGCTGACATTCGACCCGTCACCATCCAATAACCTATCCACCTCATACTGTGTTGCAAGCCTGACCCAGTGCAGAGCAAGTTGGCACTTTTGACGCTGCTGACGCTAGGGCCTGGGCACGGCGTTATCATCTTCGCCTTGCCATACCAAGCGTCCCCGCTTGTCAACGTACTCTGCCTTACCTTGTAAGATCACCCTGGCCAAAGCACCATGAAATGGCGAAGCGTCGTCGAAGCAATCCGAATTTTCCGTTCGCAGATACGGCAGCCAGTCCTTCGGAGAAATACCAGCCGCGTAACGAATTGCCTCGCTGGGTAACGTGGTGTGCACACTGGGACAAATCCGTTTGACAAATCCGGGGTAAATACGGGACAGGTCCCTGGTTACGTATACCCATCTACCAGAGCGTTCGTACGTCGTATTGCTGAATAAACGGGTCCGTGGTAACTAGAATCATGCCTTCTTCCCGTGCCTGCGCCACCAGCAGACGGTCGAATGGATCTTTGCGGTGAAACGGCAAATCGAGTACTCCAAGGGAATGACGCAAACCTACGTCCAATACTTGCGCCTTTAATGTGAGCATATGCCGCAGGTAAAACCCCGAATCCCGCGGCAAATCCAGTTTCCCAATCTGGATCTTCACTGCGATTTCCCACAACGCAACTGCACTCAACCAGCGAGGGACCTTAGGATCATGCAGCAACCTTTCAACTTTAGGGGATAATCACTCTGGCGCATTGATCGCAAATAGAAATACATGCGTATCAAGCAGAAGCTTCATTTGCCGAACATCTCTTCCAGTTCACTATCGCTGAAAGGTGCGTCCCACGATTGATTTAGGACGAAGTCATTGCGGGCACTTCCCAGCACAGGAACATCCTGCTCGATTCGAACAAGCCGCACCAGAGGATTACCCGATTTTGCGATAATCACATCCTCGCCGGACAAAGCCAGCTCAATGAGGCGGGAAAGATGTGTCTTGGCTTGGTGGATGTTCATTTCCATATATAAAAATTAGTCTAGCCTTACGACTAAGTCAATCGTAATTTGGTGGTTTGCTCTAACCCGAATTCATACTGGCTGAAAACTCAGTCCGTTCATGGGCCGTCTTCGTGACCCATCGCCATCAACCACACCCCCACCTTTTCCCACTTCCCCACCTCATACTGTGTTACCGTGAAAAATCACGTACAATTCTCAAAAGGAGGCGCATATGGAAGCCCTCGGAATGGTTGAAACCAAAGGTCTGGTTGGCGCTATTGAAGCTGCCGATGCAATGGTCAAAACCGCCAACGTCGTACTGCAAGGCAAAGAATTCATTGGCGCCGGATATGTCACTGTCACCGTTCGTGGTGATGTTGGTGCTGTCAAAGCCGCTACCGATGCTGGGGCTGCTGCTGCCCGGCGCGTTGGCGAACTGGTCAGCGTCCACGTCATCCCCAACCTCCACGAAGACGTGGAAAAGATTGTGCCCGGCTCGCATAAGTCTGGCAAGTAATCGGGTCTACGCGGCATGCTCCAGGATAATGACCTCCTGTCCATTCAGGAAGTCCGCGCCAAAGTCGACAAAGCCTGGAACGCCTGGCAATCCTACCGGAGCTTCAATCAGCAGCAGGTAGATACGATTGTTGAGGCCATGGCATTCGCTGCGCGTGGAGCTGCTTTGCGTCTGGCCGAAATGGCCGTTGAAGAAACCGGCTATGGCCGCGTGAAAGATAAAGTGGCCAAGAACATGTTGGCTGCCGACCTTTTACCGCGTCGCATGCAGGGCATGAAGACCATCGGCATTATCCGCGAATTGCCTGACGAAAGAGTCGTCGAAATTGCCGAACCCGTCGGCGTTGTTGCGGCCATCCTACCCACCACAAATCCCACGTCCACTGCCATCTATAAAACATTGATCGCGCTGAAGGCGGGGAACGCTATTGTTCATAGCCCGCATCCCAGAGCCAAGGCTTGCAGTTGCGCAACTATCGACGTGCTATCGCGTGCGGCCACCGCTGCTGGTGCACCGGAGGGTCTGATTCAATGCGTCACCCATGCCACCATGGAAGGCACTCATGAACTGATGCGCCACAAGCACACTGCGGTGATTCTTTCCACCGGCGGCAGTGGCATTGTGAAGGCTGCTTATTCCAGCGGCAAGCCCGCTTATGGAGTGGGTCCGGGCAACGTTCCAGTGTTAGTGGATACTACGGCCAACGTGTCCGATTCCGTAACCAAGATCCTCAGTGGCAAGACTTTCGATTTCGGCACGCTGTGTTCCAGTGAGCAAACGCTTGTCGCCGAAAAGAAGCTGCGTGAGCCGATTCTTGCCGCACTCACCAGCCAAGGTGCGCATCTCTGCGATGCGCCGCAAACTGCCGCGTTAGGTAAGTTGTTGTTCCGCCATGGCACCACCGTCAATCCTGATTGCGTTGGGCAGGACCCGCGCAAGATCGCCCAGATGGCCGGTTTCAGCGTGGCCGATTCCACAACGGTGCTGATTGCAGAGCTGGGTGGCATCGGGGCTGGGCATCCGCTATCGGCAGAAAAGCTGAGTCCTGTTTTATCGCTCTATTTCGTGGATGATTTCAACAAGGCCGTGGAAGCTTGCCAGGCCATTTTACGATTCGGCGGATTGGGCCACACGTGCGGTATTTATACGGAAGATGAAGCGAAGGCGCGCGAATATGGGCGTCGTATGCCGGCGTTCCGGGTGTTAGTGAATACGCCCACGCCGCAAGGGTCCACTGGCATTACCACCAATGTGTTCCCGGCCATGACCTTGGGCTGCGGGGCCATGGCTGGCAATAGCACTGGCGATAATGTGACGCCACTGCACTTGATCAATACGAAGCGTTTGGCCTGGGCCG
>JAYWBH010000565.1:0-4029 GCA_043781815.1 Bryobacterales bacterium
CTGGCTATGTCATCCTAAGGTGATTACCGAAATCTAATGCCCGAAGAACCCAAGCCTGCTGGCCCACCCACGCAGATGGCGTCCACACTTTGGGAGGGCGACCTTCCCACCATAGTGAAAGCTGCGTTTGGTGAGCGATTGCTGGAATCGGCATGCTATGTGAATCAGAATTTCTTTGTGGTTCAAGTAGATGCCGTTATTCCATTGATCGAGTTCCTAAAACGGGAAGTAGATTTCGATTTTCTTGTGGACCTAACTGCGGTGGATTATCCCAAGCGTGCAGAACGTTTTGAGTTAGTCTACATTCTGTATAGTTACTCGCGTAACGAACGCATCCGAGTAAAGACATCCATTGCCGATGGCGTGGTGCCTGCCACCGCGACTACGGTTCACACCACAGCCAATTGGTTAGAACGGGAAGTGTTCGATATGTTTGGGATTCGTTTTGCAGGGCATCCCGAAATGAAGCGCATTCTGCTGCCGGAAGAGTGGGTTGGCCATCCATTGCGCAAAGAATACGGCATCACGCAAATGGACAATAACTGGGTGAAGGAAAACCTGGGCATCGAGAGTGGGCAATGAGCACGGCTGAAACATTTCTTGATTCCAGCGAACTGGTGCTCAACATGGGTCCGCAACACCCTTCCACCCATGGCGTGTTACGCGTAATTTTGAAGCTGGATGGTGAAAAAGTCATTGGCACGGAATGTGTCATCGGCTACTTACACCGAGGTGTGGAAAAGATTGGCGAAAATCGCACTTACGTGATGTTTGCGCCGTATGTGGATCGCATGGATTACATATCGGCAGTCTCTAACGGCCTGGGTTATTGCCTGGCGGTGGAGCAGTTGGGCGGCTATGTAGCGCCACCCCGCGCGCAAACGGTTCGCGTGATTCTGACTGAGTTGAATCGTATTGCCAGCCACTTACTGTGGTTAGGCACGCATGCATTAGATGTGGGTGCAATTACTCCGCTGTTCTACACCATGCGCGAACGCGAAGAGGTCCTGAAGATCTTCGAGAATTACTGCGGGGCTCGGCTTACAACACATGCATTCCGCATCGGCGGGTTGCAGTACGAACTATACGACGGCTTCGAGGATCAGGTACGCGTCTTCTGTGAGCGGATGCTAACTAAGCTGGATGAGTATGAAGAGCTGCTTACAGGGAATCGCATCTGGGTGAATCGGTTGACTGGTGTGGGTATTATCAACGCGGCGGATTGCAAACGGTACGGAGTAACTGGTCCGTTGATTCGTGCTGCTGGTGTGGCCGCTGACTTACGCAAGTTACAACCTTACAGCGGCTATGAACAGTATGACTTTGATATTCCCACGCGGGTAAATGGCGATTCGTTTGATCGCTACGTGATTCGCATGGAAGAAATTCGCCAATCAGTTCGTATTCTGCGCCAAGCCGTAGAGCGGATTCCTACTGGTCCGGTGATGGCGAAAGTGGCCAAGGTGTTGAAGCCAGCCATTGGCGAGGCGTATGTATCTGTAGAAGCGCCCAAGGGTGAGTTAGGTTACTTCATAGTAAGTGACGGCAGCTTGCATCCTTATCGGATGCGCGTGCGGCCTCCGTCGTTCTTGAATCTGCAGGCATTGACGGAGATGTGTAAAGGCGCGTTGGTTGCCGATGTGGTGGCAATTATCGGGACGTTGGACATTGTTCTAGGGGAGGTGGACCGGTGAGTAAGTTGAAACAATTATTCCGGACCTACTTTCTGGTGGACCTTTTGGAAGGGTTGTGGGTGACGTTCCGCAATCAGCATCCGAAACATATTTATACGGAGCAATATCCGTCGGAACGGCCCCAAGTTGCCGAACGGTATCGTGGTGCGCCGCGGTTGAACAACAATCCAGAGAACAACGAAACGCTGTGCATTTCCTGTAATCTATGCGCCATTGCCTGCCCTGAGAATTTGATAGTAGTGGGTTGGGAGCGCAATCCGGAAACCAAGCGCAAGGATCTGATCCAGTTCACTTACGATGTATCGCGGTGCATGTTTTGCGGTCTATGTGAAGATGCATGTCCGGTGGATGCGTTGGAGTTGACACAGGATTTTGAGTTAGCCAGTTACACACGCGAAGGACAGGTTTGGGATCGGCAGATGCTTGAGGAAGGGCCATACCCTGTGAAATATAAGTCGTAAATATGCCAGGCGATTCATTCTTCTTCTACGCATTCTCAGCACTCGCATTGCTCGGCGGGTTGGGAACTGTACTGCTGCGCAATGCGGTGCACTGTGCGTTGGCGTTGATGACTTCGCTATTAGGTGTGGCCGGATTGTACCTGCTGCAGGGAGCGGAGTTTCTTTTCGCGGTGCAAATTGTACTGTACATTGGCGGCATCATGGTGCTGTTCCTGTTCGTGATCATGTTAGTGAATTTGGATCAGGCATCGAAGTTACAACAGTTCGGTCGACAGACTCCAATTGCGTTGGTCGTGGCATTGGCTGCGGCGGCAGCAATCTTTTCCATGCTCTTTAAGAGTGCCGTACTACTGCCTGCACCAGTTTCGCTAACTCCACTTACTGGCGGCAATACAGAAACAGTTGCAAACGTACTGTTCACTGATTATTTATTGCCGTTTGAATTAGTGTCTATCTTGTTGTTAGTGGCCGTGGTGGGGTCTGTAATGATGGCGGGGAAGCGCACCGAATGATCACCATCAACCACTACATGGCAGTGTCGGCAGCGCTGCTGTTGATCGGCACCGTGGGCGTGATGACCCGGCGGAACATCGTTGTGATTCTAATGTCAATTGAGCTGATTCTCAATGCTGTGAATGTAAACCTGATCGCATTTTCAAAGTATCACAATCAAGTGACCGGGCAAGTGTTTGCCATCTTTGTAATTGCCGTAGCTGTAGCAGAAGCTGCTGTGGGATTGGGTGTTTTAATCGCCATGTTCCGTAATAAAGGCACCGTGCAGGCAGATGAGGTGGATCTGCTGAAATGGTAAACTTGATTTGGTTGATCCCGCTGATCCCGCTAATGGGTGCTGCTGTATTGCTGACGCTGGGTCGGATGATGCCAAAGGCTGCCATCCAGTTACTCGCCCCAGGAACCATTCTGGCAGCGTTTTTATTGAGCTTGGGCGCAGTAATGGAATCGGGTGGCAAGTCGCAGGAAGTGATTCTGTACGAATGGTTACCCAAGGTGGATTGGGGCTTCTTACTAGATCCGCTAAGTTCCGTAATGATTTTGATCGTCACGGGCATCGGATTTTTGATTCACGTATATGCAGTGGGATATATGAATCATGAAGGTGGTTACTACCGCTTTTTTGGATACATGAACTTGTTCGTGTTTTTCATGCTGACTTTGGTGCTGGCCAATAATTATGTGTTGCTATTCGCCGGTTGGGAAGGCGTGGGCCTGGCCAGTTACTTGTTGATTGGATTTTACTTCAGCAAGAAATCAGCAGGCGACGCCGCAAAGAAAGCCTTTTTGTTCAACCGCGTTGGCGATGCAGGTTTCATTCTTGGCATGTTCTGTGTGGCCTCATTGACCCACGGAAGCCTCGCATTTCGCGACTTACACGGGTTGACCGCAGGTCCAGTAGTAACGGCGGCGGCGGCGCTCTTGTTTCTGGGTGCCACAGGGAAATCGGCACAGCTTCCGTTGTTTGTCTGGCTGCCAGATGCCATGGAAGGTCCTACGCCAGTGTCTGCTTTAATCCACGCAGCAACCATGGTGACGGCGGGTGTTTACATGGTGGCCCGGTCCAATGCGATTTATACCTTGGCCCCGGAAGTAAGCTTTTCCATTGCCGTGGTTGGAGCTTTGACCGCCATCGTCGCGGCATCCATTGCATTAGTGCAAACCGATATCAAACGCGTACTGGCGTATTCTACTGTAAGTCAATTAGGGTTCATGTTCATGGCTGCGGGAGTGGGAGCATATTGGGTCGCTGTGTTTCATTTAATGACTCATGCCTTCTTCAAAGCGCTGCTGTTCTTAGGAGCAGGTTCAGTGATCCATGGCTTGAACGGGGAACAGGACATGCGTCGTATGGGTGGCCT
>JAYWBH010000566.1:0-4016 GCA_043781815.1 Bryobacterales bacterium
ATCCAAAATCGGCAGTTTCGCCAAGCGTTCCTGAATGGGGGCTATCTCTTGAATTAGTCCAGGGTCAGAAGAAGCGTCAAGTGCGGCTTGGTGGGTACCGTGGGTCATCATTGCCAGCGTCTGAGGGAGGCTTTTATTATGGATGCAGAACCCATAATTTTCAAGGCCTTTCTCAAATAAGAATTTTATCCGCAGATGACGCAGATGAACGCAGATAAGACGGCCTACAAAGACGCTTGGCGAGACAAAGATGTTGTGCTGGTTTTATCTGTGCCAATCTGCGTCATCTACCGGATAACTTGAATTTGCGTTACGCTAATAGAAGCCTGAGGCACCCATTATGTGGCGCCTTCAGTCTAAGAGTAATTTTAAGGATAGAATTTGCAGCGAATGGACGATCGCATTCGAGTATTGATCGCCAAGCCGGGTCTCGACGGTCATGACCGTGGTGCCAAAGTAATTGCCCGCGCCCTACGCGACGCGGGTATGGAAGTCATCTACACAGGCCTACGTCAGACCCCAGAGATGATTGCCTCTGCCGCGCTTCAAGAAGATGTGCAAGTAATTGGCTTGTCCATCCTTTCGGGCGCACACTCCGCCATTGTCCCCCGCCTCATGCAACTGCTTGCCGAAAAGGAAATGACCGATGTGATGGTTATTCTGGGCGGCATCATTCCCGATGAGGATGTGGAGTCAATGAAGAAGTTAGGCGTGGCCGCAGTATTCCAGCCAGGGGCACCACTCCAACAAATCGTTCAGTTCATCCGCAGCAACATACAGCAACCGGTAGGACATAGCCGCTAGTGGAAAAGAAAACAACAATGCAAGATAAAATCAACATCGCCGTTTTTGTCGATTACGACAATATTGAAATCGGCGTGAAGTCAACACTGCGCCGGGAATTCGACGTCGGTTTGTGCCTGGAAGCGCTGAAAGAACGTGGGGATATTGTCGCCAAGTTCGCCTACGCCAACTGGGGCAGGCAAGAAGAAGCCACCAGACAGATGGCCCAAAACGCCGTGCAAATGGTGCAACGCCTTCCATCGCCCCGTGGCGATAAGAATGGGGCCGATATCAACCTTGCCCTGGATGCCCTGGAAATGGCCTTCACCCACACCCATGTCAACGCTTTCTCCATCATCAGTGGCGATAGCGATTTCATCCCGCTGGTGAACAAGTTAAAGGAGTATGGCAAAACCGTCTATATTGTGGGCGGCAAGGCCTTCACCTCAAACATTCTCCAGCAGAATTGTCATGAGTTCATCAGCTACGAATCGTTACTTGACGATCCGAAAAATGCTGGTCGTGAGGTAAAGGAATTCAAGGAACGGGAGCGCAGAGATTTCGATAAACCTCGTGACCCGCAAATTGGACCCCAGCAGAAAAAAGAGTTCCGGCCACGTCCTGCACCGTTGGAACTGACGCAGGCCATGCCTTTGGTGGAACGTGCTCTGCAAGTGTTGGAACGTCGCGAAGTGCAACCGCAGCTTGGCTTGTTAAAGAGCACCATGTTGCAACTGGATCCCAGCTTCAGCGAAAAAGCCTATGGTTGTTCTAGCTTTTCTGACTTTGTAGACAAGCTGAAGAAGGCAGACCTGGTCAACGTGGGTGGCAGCGAAGGCCGCTACACAATTCAACGCAAGGGCCTGGGCAGTGCTGTGAAGGACCGCTTCGCACCACGTCCGGAAGAAGCATTGCAACCGCTGCGTGAGGTTCTGGAAATTCATCGTGCGGAGATGGAAGAAGGTGAGCCATCGGAAAATCTGAACAAGTGGATGGTGGAAGAATTCCAAACCTTCGATCACAAGAAGTACGGCTTCCAGGAGTTCACAGAGTTTCTCAATTTCGCCCAGGATAAAACAGTGGTTCGTCTGGAACCGCATCCAGATAAGGGCATCATTGTAACTCTTGGTGCTGAATTCTATCCACCAGCTGCACCACCGCCGCCCCCTGAGCCTGAAAATATTGAAGAAGAAGAGGATGAAAAGCAGCCCATTGTAATTGGTCAGCCCAGCCGTTTCGGTCCCACTCCAGAACCGGAACCGGCACCCAAAGCCAAGCGTCCCGTGCGCCGTAAAATGGCCGGTCCAGGCGGTGGCGGCAACAAACCGCAAGGAGATCGTCCGCGTCCTACGCGTCGGCCTCGTAAGAAGGAATAGTTGTCCATGATTGAACGCATGATTGAACGACTGATACCGGAAGGATCGGTTTCCCCGCGCGGACCCTACAGCCATGTAGTCCGCGCCGGGGGCTTCTTATTTGTGTCAGGCCAGGGGCCGATTGATCCAGCAACGGATCAGATGTCTTACGGGACCATTGAACACGAAACTCGAATCGTATTGAATAACGTGCAGCGTTTACTCGAAGGCGTGGGTGCCAGCATGGCCGACGTGGTGAAGTGTTCCGTATTCCTACGCGATGGCGGCGATTTTGCAGCGATGAACACTGTGTATGCAGAGTTTTTCGGTGCAGCGAAGCCAGCGCGGACCACGGTGGAGTGTAAGTTCGCAAATCCGCAGATGAAGGTGGAAATTGACTGCGTGGCGTACAAGCCATAACTTCCGCCAATGATTTCACAAGACGAATTGCGGATACTGTTATCGGATCTTGAAACGGATCGCGTTGAGTGTACGGAAGCTACCAACAAGACGGATAAATTCTCCGAAGCTGTTACCGCATTTGCCAATGATTTTCCTGGGCACCAGCTTCCTGGGTACTTAATCATTGGGGTTGACAACAATCGAAACCTGACCGGGTTGAAAGTTTCCGATGATCTTTTGACCAGTTTGGGTGGCCTTCGTTCCGATGGCAATATCCAGCCCCTTCCCGCAATCAGTGTCGCGAAGTTTGTGTTTCCTGAAGGCGAAGTTGCCGTTGTGGAAGTGTTGCCCTCCAAGCTTCCTCCTGTTCGTTATAAGGGTCGCGCAGAGCATCCGCTAGTGAGCAGGAAGAGCGTATCCTAACCGAGCGTCGGGTTTCGCACGCAGCCACTTTTGATGCACAACCTTGCCTGGATTCCACTTTACAAGACTTAGCTGTTAATCGATTTGAAAACGACTATTTAAGCTACGCCGTTGATGAGGAAGTGATTCGAGAAAACCATCGCGACATCAAGCAACAACTCGCTTCGCTTCGCTTTTTCGATCTTAAAAATGATTGTCCTACCAATGCCGGAATTCTGCTATTTGGGAAAAATCCGCTGGCCTGGATCCCTGGCGCCTATGTTCAGTTCTTGTTGCTTGACGGAAAAGCGCTTCATGATCCGGTTTTCCAGGAGCGGAGCCTTTCTGGAGACCTCGCATCCTTGTTGCGTGAGTTGGAAGCTCTGATCAAGTTGCAAATCGAACTGCATCCGGAGCGTGAATCCGTGCTGCGTGAGCGAATGGTGGGCACCTATCCTGAAATTGCCCTCCGGGAGTTAGTGTCCAATGCGGTACTGCATCGTTCCTACGATTCCACGGCACCAATTCGCTTCTATTGGTTCAGCGATCGCATTGAAATCCAGAGTCCAGGAGGTCTTTATGGTGAGGCATCCAGGGAAAATTTTCCGAACCAGAATACCTATCGCAATCCAGTGATTGCGGAAGCGATGAAGAATCTTGGATTCGTGAATAGATTTGGACGAGGCGTTTTTCGTGCTCAGGATGCGCTTACAAAAAATGGAAATCCCAAAGCGACTTTTGATTTCGATCACCATTTCGTGCGCGTCACCATTTCTGGAAAGCCATGATCACTATCGCATTCTTTAACAACAAAGGTGGCGTGGGCAATACTTCACTGGTCTATCATTTGGCCTGGATGTTTCAGGACTTGGGACTAAGCGTGGTAGCCGCCGACTTTGACCCGCAAGCGAATCTTACCAGCATGTTTCTGAACGAAGATCGCTTGGAAGAATTGTGGCCAAGTGGGAAGCATCCGCTAACAATCCGAGGAGTCATTGACCCAATTATTCGCGGCTTAGGTGACAACATACTAACGCCACATGTGGAGGCAGTTAGTCAAAAAATTGGTTTGAT
>JAYWBH010000567.1:0-4012 GCA_043781815.1 Bryobacterales bacterium
GTGAATCGGAACCCTTCTGAGGACTTGCCCAATGCCGTCACCAGATTCCGGATGTACGTGCCGTATCCGAAATCTTTCCAATGGCGAACGTCAATGGCGACGTGTAGAGGCAAAATCACACACTCGCAGTAGCCAGCTTCCAAGCGTAAAGTGGAAACGCTTCGGTGAGCCGCTTAATTTTTCCGCGCACGCTTTCAATGGCCGGGCCGGAACCATCCAGACCCTTGGCCGCCACTGCATCCAGCGTTTCAGCGATCAGTTCACCGACAATCCGCATTTCCTTTTCGCCGAACCCACGCGTGGTCACAGCCGGACTCCCCAGTCTTACGCCGCTAGGATTCATGGGAGGATTTACGTCGAACGGAATGCCGTTCTTATTCACCGTGATGTAAGCTTCATCCAATGACTTTTCCGCTTCTTTGCCGCGCACGCCTTTTGCAAAGACGTCGATCAGGGCCAAATGCGTATCTGTACCGCCAGAAACCACTCGGTATCCTGAACTGGCCAATGTGCCCGCCATAGCTTGGGCATTGGCGATAACCGCTTTTTGATACGTGACGAATTCCGGTTTCAATGCTTCCAGAAAACACGTGGCCTTGGCCGCCACTACGTGCATCAGCGGGCCGCCTTGGGTGCCTGGGAACACACTTTTATCAATCGCCGCGCCATATTTTTCTTTGGCCAGAATGACGCCAGACCGCGGACCGCGCAGAGTCTTGTGCGTGGTAGATGTGACAATATCGGCATATTCGCATGGGTTCGGATACAATCCTGCGGCAACCAGACCCGAGAAATGCGCCATATCCACTAAGAAGATTGCGCCAACACTATCGGCCACTGCTCGAAATTTTGCAAAGTCAATGATGCGCGGATAAGCACTGGCTCCGGCGATAATCATTTTTGGCTTATGCTCTTCAGCCAGCCGCGCCATTTCCTCGTAATCAATCCGCTCATCTTCTTTGCGCACACCGTAGGGAACAATTTTGTAGGTCTTGCCGGAAAAATTGAGGCTATGACCATGAGTCAGGTGGCCGCCATGGGCCAGGTTCATGCCCATCACTGTATCGCCAGGGTTGATCACGGCTGCGTAAGCGGCCTGGTTGGCTTGTGAACCAGAATGCGGTTGGACGTTGGCATACTCAGCTTTGAATAACTTTTTCGCCCGATCCCGAGCCAGATTTTCTACGACGTCCGCAAATTCGCAGCCACCGTAATAACGTTTGCCAGGATAGCCTTCAGCATATTTATTAGTAAACACGCTGCCGCTGGCTTCCAGAATTGCTTCCGACGTGAAATTTTCACTGGCAATCAATTCCAGGCGCGAATTCTGGCGCTCTAATTCTTCCCGAATGGCATGATAAATGTCCGGGTCCACTTCGGCTAGGGGCCGTCCCATGGGGTTCACACTCATTGTTTTATGCGTCACTCCCTAATTGATGTAGGTCTTCACTCGCTTCAATAGCGTTAATCTTATGGATGCGTCGTTCATGGCGTCCGGCGTCAAAACCGGTGGTTAGAAATTTATCAACCATCGCTTCGGCTAAAGGCTCCGATGTGAAACGCGCTCCCAAAGTAAGAATGTTGGCGTCATTGTGACGACGCACCACATCCACTTCCTCAACTGACACTCCCAATGCTGCACGAATTCCATGTATTTTGTTCGCAGCAATGGACATTCCCACGCCACTGGAACAAACCAGAATCCCTTTTTCCACTTTGCCGTCCGCTACCATATGGGCCACTGCCGCTGCCAGATCCGGGTAATCTACCGACTCTGTTGTGTTCGTACCAAGGTCTTCCACTTGGTGTCCTTGGTGACGCAGCCGTTCAGCAAGAGTTTGTTTGAGAGCGAAGCCGACATGATCCGCTCCAATAGCAATTTTCATTTGGGAAACCTCTATTTTAGCATGCTAAAATCATGGGACGTGCTTACGATTCTACCTTTAAGTTTGGCCCTGCACCCGCAGCCTATTTTGCCGCGATTGTAGAATCGTGGCTTGTGCCGTTGTCAGCCTGCTCTTAGCGTCCCATTCACAATTCTTATTTCCGCGAGGCCCTTGTATGCTTTGGAGTAAATTATTCATTCCCACGTTGCGTGAGAATCCGGCAGAGGCTGAAGTAGCCAGCCACCGTCTGCTGTTGCGCGCCGGTTATATCCGCCAACTCTCTGCCGGTATCTATAACTACCTGTTTCTGGCCCAACGTTCGATTTTGAAAATCACCAATATCGTTCGCCAGGAAATGGATGCCATTGGTGCCCAGGAGTTCTATCTTCCGGCGTTGAATCCATCGGAAGTGTGGAAAGAATCCGGTCGCTGGGACGTGATGGGCGATAACATGTTCCGCCTGAAAGATCGCTTTGGCCGCGATATGTGTCTGGGCATGACTCACGAAGAAGTGATGACCTCCATCGCCCGCGGTGAGGTGCGCAGTTATAAACAATTGCCGCAGCTTTGGTATCAGATTCAAGTAAAATTTCGCGATGAACCACGCCCGAAAAGTGGCTTGCTGCGTACCCGTCAGTTCACCATGAAAGACAGCTACTCGTTCGACATGGATGCCGCGGGGCTGGACGTATCGTATGAAAAGCATCGGCAAGCGTACTGCCGCATCTTCGATCGTTGCGGCTTGCGCTATATGACTGTCGAAGCCGATTCGGGTGCCATGGGCGGCAGTCAATCGCATGAATTTATGGTGGAAAGTGAAGCGGGGGAAGATTACGTTGTGCATTGCCCCGCCACCGGATATGCCGCCAATTTGGAAAAGGCTGTGTCCCGTGCGGCTGCTCCGGCCGTGGCCGATCCGGAAGGCGACCTGACCCCGGAAGAGTTCCACACACCGGGATTCAAAACCATTGACGAAGTATCCGCTTTTACAAAGTTGCCCGCCACATCGCAAATGAAGAGCCTGGTAATGGTGGGCGATGGCAAACCGATTTTGGCGCTGCTTCGTGGCGATCACCAATTGAGTGAGACAAAGCTGGCTGGTGTTATGGGTGCAGCGGAAGTGCGCGCGGCACTGCCTGCAGAAATTCAGGATTGGTTCGGCGCGGCACCGGGTTCACTTGGTCCCATCGGCATTCCCATAAAGATGCGCATAGTTCTGGACAAGGCGTTGGAAGGCAGGCGCAACATGATTTGCGGCGCGAACAAAGACGATTTCCATTTGCGCAACGTGACCCCTGGCAAAGATTTCAAAGCAGACTATCACGAGCTACGGCAAGTGGCCGCAGGCGATACCAGCGTGGATACAGGTGACCCGCTGCAGATCGTAAAGACGGTGGAGATCGGCCACATTTTCAAGCTCGGCTACAAATATTCAAAGGCCATGGGCTTGAGTGTTCTGGATGAAAGTGGCAAGGAAAATACCGTGATCATGGGCAGTTACGGCATTGGCGTAGAGCGAATTTTATGCGCCGCTGTGGAACTGTTTCATGATGGCAATGGCATGAGCCTGCCAGCATCCATCGCCCCATTCACAGTGGTGGTGACCCCAGTGAATGTGAAGGATGCCGCATTAGCTGACGCTGCACAAAAGCTGTACACCGAATGCAAGGCAGCCGGTATGGATGCCGTGCTGGACGACCGCGATGAACGCCCTGGCGTGAAGTTCAAGGATGCAGAGCTGGTAGGCATTCCCTGGCGCATCACGGTAGGCAAGAAGCTGGCCCAGGGGATTGTTGAAGTTGTGGAACGTCGCACTGGGAAGCTGACTGAGGTGCCCGTGGGTGAGGCAGTAGGGTTCGTGCGGGCGGCGCTCTAGTCCGCGATCTAGAAAGAAGCGCTGGTGGTTTTCACCACCTCCAAACTGAGCAGCGGAACATAGTAAGTCAAGTACCGCAGCCCATCGGAAAACTTGCGTCCTGTGGGATCTTCAACTAATACGGTGGCCCGTTTAGTGATGCGGTTGACCACCCCTATCAACCGTCTTCCCTCGCATTCAAATACGACCTTCACACCTGGCCGTATCCCCGATTCAGCGGCTCGCTCCCTGCGCGTCACCAGGCTATGCG
>JAYWBH010000568.1:0-4008 GCA_043781815.1 Bryobacterales bacterium
TCAGCCTTATCTGCCGACCATAATATTCCTGCTGAAGCACTTAGTTCCTCAGCAGTGAAGAAGCCCGCCTGACCATTGCGCACAGACAGACGGATCTTGTTGTTGATGTGGCAATCATAGTGAAAGAAGAACAGACGAATGTCACCTTGACGCGCATGCTGGTCAATTTTAATTTCATATTGCAGTGTTTCACCGGGCTGTGGCAATCCACCATGATAGGTAAGGTCACAACCCAGCAAACGATAGGCCCGCTCGCCTTTCACGTGAAAATCAATGCCCATCCATGAGATCAAAAGCAAGTCGGCTTGGCCAGATTCAATCATGATGCCACCGGGCATGCGATTGCGCCAAAGATACCAGGAATCGGGCTTGACGTCTGTTTCCGTCCAGATGGTTCCTGTTCCCATGGTGATGGGTTCGGCATCAAGACCGGTGACGCGATCGGCCAAAAGCAGCGGAGGCATGGGCATGCGAACCAGTCGACGATACTGATCAATAGGTGCGAATTGCGGGCCGAAGACAGCGGAGATGGGGCCTGATGAAATTAGTTCCAGTTCAGTGCGCGACAGTGTTTTTCCGGAAGGTTTCGACGCCGTGGTTGTTGCCGCGATGGTGGGACGGACGGCCATCTCTACAACCGGTGCCTTCATCGGAACTACCGGCATCACTGGAGCCTCAACAGCCCTTGCAACAGCAGTCCCCCCGGCGCCTGCCAATTGCGCATAAGCACGTTGCGACAAGGCGAGGAACTCCTGATTCTGCGCACCGGCCAATTCCAGGAACTTCAAATGTTCTTTGGTAATGGTCTGGGCGTGGAGTTCAAACAGCGAGGTTGTCGTATTTTGTGGTGCAGGTTTTGAGTATCTAGGTGGCATCAGGTGAAATTCGCTAGCGTGGGCGGAGAAAGTTATTTGACGAGTTGAAGATTGCGGAACCGTTTCAATACCAGCAGCAAGCAGTTGCGCCTGGGCGTTCAACGCCTGACGAACTCCATCTACACTGGCCAAATCAAGCGCAATGGCAACGTGATCGCGATCCCCAAGAATACGGCGGATCCAGGATGTGCAGCCGCCCTGTGGGCCATGTTCCAAAAACACACGAACGCCATCGGCATAGGCTTGTTCAATGACTTTGGGAAAGTCTAATGTATGCTTCGCTTGCCCGGTAAGCGCATCGGCAATGCTTTGGCGTGTGGGTTGATAGTGCGTGTTGGTGGAGTGCGTATAAAACCGGACATCAGGAACCGGGCTGGTTTCCCGCGAATGGAGTTGATGCCAAGTGTTGGCGAACGGCTCAAACTCAGGGCAGTGCACCACAAGATCATAGTGGATGCGCTGTGCTTTTCCGCGCGGCAAATTCGCGCAAGATTCAGCGGGTCCGGCAACAACATAATCGCCGATGGAATGAATCGCAGTTAGCCGCAGCAGTGGTGACGCTTGCAGTAACTGCTTTAGTTCAGATTCAGAAATAGAGAGTCGCCACGTTTGCCAGGGTATGCCGCCGGTGACTTCAAACTTGCCACCCAGGTAACGCGGGAACACTTCTGCGGCGGTGAACTCATCGTGAAACAGTCCGATATCACGCCATGCGCCGAATGCCGCTAAGCTGTTCGTTTCACCGGAACTGATGCCAATGGCAGCGGTGGGCTTCAACCCTAATGTGCCCAAAGTGTAGCGGGCATGCACTTGCGAGAGCAGCGAACTTCCCCAAAGCTTCTGCGTCGTGTCTGGCTCAGTAACTCCGCTTGCGATCCAGGAAGCAGCTTCAACAAGTCGCGGTGGGACTTCGTTGAGCAGTTCCGGGAATTTGCCGAAGAACGATTTCCCCATGCCTGCATAGGCTGCCGCAGCACCGGGAAACACAAACGCTAATTCACCACCAATGGGAGCCTTGCGATAGTAGATGCCGTCCAGTGAGAACGAATTAACTCCAGAGGCAATGGCTTGACGAGCGCGTTCCCGCTTGGTCGCCAACTCCGCCGCAGTGGCCGCGACAATAAACAGGTTGCCTTCGAACTGATGCATGACTGGCTGCGGATTCGCGGAGATTGTTACTGAAGCACTGTGACCACCAAGGGCTGTGGTTGTTATTGTGGCTTGCTGTTGAGAAACTACGGCGGCCGCCACATTCAACAATCCAGAAGCAGTGTGCGCATGGCCAAATATCGGTGTCGCTAAATCGGCAGTGTGGGTGGGCTCGCCATCATCATCGCCCAGTACAGCCAAAACTTGTTCCGCATCTGCAAGACGTTTCAGCACAAAGAATACTGCTGCATCGCCAGGCGTTTGCTTATCAGCCGATAGCAATGCGGATGCGGCGGCTTGATGGACGGGCTCCACCGACAGATCAACAGCGCCTACAATCGCCGCATCTAATTCACCGGTGGCAATGGCGCGTTGCGCTAAATGCAGTGCATCAATCCCAGAAAGCTCTTCAGACATGACAGCAAGGCTGGGACCGCGCAGATCGAACTTGCTGGACAAACGATTGGCCACGATATTTGCCAAACGTCCCAACACGGCCGGGGCTGTCAGAGCTGGGCTGATGGCATCTTGCTCGGCAGCGCTAGACCACTCCTGCGCACGCCAGCGCAAGCCGTAACGAGCCACTTCAGCATCGCAACCCATGCCCACGTAGACTCCGGTTCGTGCACGATTCAACGAACCAGCTTTGGCGATGGCTTCCGCTGCAGCTTGCACCGCCAGTAACTGCTGAGGCAGCGTTTGTTCCAAATCGGCAGGAGGAAATCCCAGACCTTGCATGGCCAACGATGTCGTTTCAATTCGATGTGCACGAGGCTCAGCAATACGAATGGCTTTCGCGAATTCGTCAGTGTTTACGGCATCCCCAGCAACAATACCCATTGATACAATGGCGACCTTACTTGCCGCGTCGCGACTATGAGGAAGTGCAGTTCCAACGCCTCGATACTGTTCCACAATCAAGTGCGCATTGTTCCCACCAAACCCGAAAGCACTAATCGCCGCCCGACGTTCCCCCGTCCAAGGTTCGTTGGCAGTCAACAATCGAAACGGCGTCCTTTGGATGGCATCCAGCGGCTGATCCAAATGAATTGTCGCCGGTCGAATGCCGGCTTCCATGGCCCCCAGTACCTTCATCAAACTGGCCATGCCCGCCGCCGTAATCGGATGACCCAGGTTCCCTTTCACTGAACCGATCGGCACATCACGCAAACCTGCATACACTTTTCCTGTGCTGCGAATTTCGCTGGCGTCACCCACCGGAGTTCCCGTGGCATGGCATTCCACCATAGAAATTTCCGATGGCGCAACGCCTGACATTGCATAAGCCGCACGCATCGCTTGTTCCTGCCCAGCTTCGGAAGGCGTCAATAATCCCGCCGTGCGTCCGTCGTTTGAAACACCAACACCACGAATCACGCCAAAGATTTTGTCGCCCGCAGCTTCTGCATCGGCCAGGCGTTTCAGGACAATGAAGCCTGCACCCTCTGCCGGAAGTAGCCCATCGGCCTGCGCGTGAAATGGACGCGTCTGTCCTGTTGGCGACATGGCTTTCAAGGTGCTAAAGCCAGTGTGTAAGAACAGGTCATCGGCCCGATTCACAGCACCCGCAAGCATCAGGTCGGCACGACGATCATGCAGTGCATCGCAGGCAAATTTGATAGCGTAGAGCGAAGATGCGCAAGCTGCATCCAGAGCAAAGGCGCCTTGATCCAATCCCAACGCACGGGCAAATGTGTGTGCTGCCAGTCCGCACATGAAACGATTTTCAGGAGCCGTTTGTGGTTCCAAACCCAACCAAACTTCTTCAGCGAACTGCGCCATCTTGTCCGATGGCAACCCCAACAGTCCAATCACAGCACCAGTGCGTTTAGGAACTTCCGATATGCCAGCTTCGCGAAGTGCCTCCCTGCCTGTGTGTAACAGCCAATGAACCATTTCGTCGTATCGAAGAATTTCTTCCGCTGGAATCAGGAAGCCGGTTGGATCAAAGATTTCTTCAAAGCTGGTGACATACCCGCCTTGA
>JAYWBH010000569.1:0-4008 GCA_043781815.1 Bryobacterales bacterium
AAAGAAGCCCAGCAATGCCGGTCTTCCATTGCTCGCGGACAGGCAAAACCCAAGGAGAAAATTACCAAGTGAGCGGTCCAATTTCTTTCCGTTGCAGTATTTGCGAAGAAGTGTCGATGGAAATTTGTATCTGGTGCACCAAGGACGCCTGCGCCCTTCACCGTTGCGATAAATGCAAACGGTGCAGTGATTGCTGCTCCTGCGACGTACCCTTAGACAAAACAAAAACTGGCTAGTGGAGAACCATGCAACTGAAAGCGGTCATCACCGCTGCCGCCCCTGGGCAGCGCCACATTCTTGATCAAACTCTGACCACTCACGATGGCAAGCGCACCCGCATGATTGAGTTTCTGCTGGACCTTGTCCAAGGTGTCGCCACGGAAACAGCGTTCATTATTCCTGCCGGGGCCAGTGAAGCCTACCGTCCGCTGCTCAATGAATCGGGGCAGCGCATTGTTCTGATTGAACAAAATCATCCCCAAGGCTATGCCCATGCCATTTTTGAGGCTCGCGAATTCGTCGGCAATCAACCGTTTCTACACATGGTGGGAGATCATTTCTATCTCGCTGGAAACCAGTCGGGTGGTCAACGAAATAAGCAACCGGCCAGGACATTGGTCGAATCGCTGGTCAGTATCTATCAGCAACATTCCTGTAGCATCAGCGCTGTGCAACCAACCCGCGAATCACTGTTGCCATACTTTGGCGCAGTGGGCGGCAAGGCCGTTTCAACGGAAGGTCCAACCAAACTCTACCAGATAGAAAAAGTGATCGAAAAACCCACCCCCACTGAGGCGGAACGCGAACTTTGGGCACCAGGATTGCGCCAGGGCCAATACCTCTGCTTCTTTGGGATGCACATTTTCACACCGGCAGTGATGGCCATACTGACCGAACTATTTTCCACCGGACATCCCGTATCCAGCTTCTCTCAGGCTCTGGCCATCCTCGCCAAGCGGGAACGATATCTGGCCGCTGTCCTGCCCGGAAGCCGCATTGATGTTGGCAGTAAATATGGTCTGTTGCAAGCGCAATTAGCCTTAGGATTGGGAGGTCCAGACCGCGAAGAAGTCCTCTCCATGCTTTTGGAATTGGCGGCCCGATGAGCTTAGTCGAATTAAGCTTAGTTGAGTTGATCAGAGGTAATCCTCCAGAACGCGATTATCCGCTGGATTACTGGGGGCGCGGTAAAAATCTGGACGATTGGCAAACTGCGGCTAACGAGTTAGAAACTTTCCGCCGTCAAACAAGCAGCCTTTATGAAAAGGTTCGGGCGCTAATTTTCCTATCGGCCATGCACCGTTACCACATTGGACCAGCCGTGCAGGGCAGAGCCTTGGTCCCCTATCGCGCGATTGAACACATTCGATCGCGCAGCTTTGAACAAGCTTTACTGGAACTGTTGGCCATGCAGCAGGAAGCTGGTTCCAGCCCCGCTCTTTGCAGCGCACTGGCCGCCGCTTACCGCGGATTAGCATTCGAAACTCTGGCTGATCAAGTACGTCAAAGTGTGCGGCAATTTCCAGGAAACCAATGGATGTTCCGCGCCGGGCACGTCGATGAATATCCCCTGCGATTGCATCCAACTCTCCACCAGGGCCCACCGTTTCCTGTTCTGCACGAAACCACGCCAGTGAGGATGGACCTCAGCCATTCAGCTTGGAGCGACATTTTCTTTCTGGCAATGGACTACCCGGAAGGGGCTCGTGTACTGAATATTTCCGTGGATCTTTCCATCCATGGCAGTGGGCAGCCGACACGCCCCCCGGTGGAAGGCTTTTTTCGGATCATCGATGAACCCGTTCTGCGACTGGTGAGTGTCGATCTGGCCGCGCAAGTGGACATCACTTCACTGGACGAGGTTTTCGATTTCGGCGCTGATTATTTAGGGCTGCTGAAGGCTGCCGTCATTGCCAGTGGATTAATTCCAGCGGGCCTGGAAGGCAGCGGCCAATCGCTCAGCCGTATTTTGACTTGTCTCACCGGCCGTGCCGATTGCGGATTGGAACTGGTCAGCCAGGTCAATGATATTCCCAAAGGCAGTCGCTTCGCCGTCAGCACCAATTTGCTGGCATGCCTCATTTCATTGTGTATGCGGGCCACTCAGCAAATCCGCACGCTCACTGGTCCGCTGGCCGAAACGGATCGCAGGCAGGTCGCCGCCCGGGCCATCCTCGGCGAATGGTTAGGAGGATCAGGCGGTGGCTGGCAGGATTCCGGTGGTGTCTGGCCAGGCATTAAACTGATTCAGGCAGTGCGGGCCACCGAAGGGACCCAGGAGTTTGGCATCAGCAACGGTTGCCTGTTGCCGAACCATTCCATCCTGACCACTGAAGATGTTCCCCTGGCTGCGCGACGAAACCTGGAAGCTTCGCTAATTTTAGTTCACGGGGGCATGAGCCAGGATGTGGGTCCAGTTCTTGAAATGTGCACCGAACGCTATCTTTTGCGCAGCGGCAAGGAATGGGATGCCCGTAAAGAAGCAGGGCATCTGTTCGATCAATTGGTAGAGCATTTGAAGACTGGCGACATTCAGCAGCTAGGCCGCTTCACCGAAATGAATTTCAATGGCCCCATTCAGACCATCATTCCCTGGGCAGGCAACGCTTACACCAAGGCATTGATTGATGCCTGTCGTCTGCAGTTTGGCGAAAGCTTTTGGGGCTTCTGGATGCTGGGTGGAATGAGCGGCGGCGGCATGGGTTTTTTATTCAACCCGGAAATTCGCCCGCAAGCCTTAGCAGCTATGCCCGGCATTCTCAGCGACACCAAACATCGCATGGAAGAATATTTCCCATTCGCCATTGAACCGGTAGTGTACAACTTCGCCATCAATGAAAGCGGCACTACTGCGCAATTGAAGCAGGGTGATGACGCATTGCTGAGCGCCCCCTACTATCTGTTTCGTACCCCAGCCGACCTTCGTCGTCAAACCAAAGACCTAACCCCCGAGCGTCGTCGGGAACTGGCTCGTTTCCCCATTGCTTTCGCCGAACATACGCAAGCTCTGTTTGACCAGTTGCTGCCTGCCCGTGAAGTAGAAAGTGCTACTGCGTCGGGGCAAAAGCTGATCAGCTTGCTGAATGCCAATGGGTTCGATCCAGCGGCTCATGAACAGTTACGTTCCGATTACTATCACGGCTTATTGGGCCTGGCCCAAAACCGGCTGCCCGCCAATACATTAATTGAAGATGTGCAACCGGGCGACGTAGTTCAAATGGATATCCATCAGGAAGCGCTAGGCAAACAAGCACTCACCGAAGGGCGTCTGGCCATCATCACCATGGCGGGCGGCGTGGGCAGCCGTTGGACCAAAGGGGCTGGCGTTGTCAAGGCCTTGCATCCGTTTCATAAAGTGGGCCAGCGCTATGTGAACTTCCTGGAAATCCATTTGGCAAAAACCAATTGGGCACAAAAACAATTCGCCACACATCTGCCGTTGGTGGTCACCACCAGCCACCTTACCGGCAAACCCATCACCCAATTCGCCGGGACATTAGAGCCCCAGTTCCAACACCTGGACATACACATTTCCCCAGGCCGTAGCATTGGTTTGCGGATGATTCCCAAGTCTGCAGATCTGCATTATCTGTGGGAAGTTATGCCGCAACAGCAGTTGGATGAACAGAAACAAAAAGTGCGCGATAGTGGCCGTGCCAGCTTGCTCAAATGGGTGCAACAAGCAGGTGAGACCACCGATTACACCGACAATCTGCCCTCCCAATGCATTCACCCCGTCGGCCATTGGTATGAGCTTCCCAACCTGCTGCGCAATGGTGGCTTGCGACAGCTTCTGCTCGAATCCAATAACAAGTTGCAGTACTTGCTGCTGCACAATGTCGATACGCTGGGGGCGACCGTGGACCCCATATTGTTGGGTGCCCACATCGCCAGCGGCGCGGCGATGACAGTGGAAGTAATTGGCCGTCAACTTGACGATCACGGCGGTGGCCTGGCCCGTGTCAACGGTCGTCCAAGGCTGGTGGAAGGGTTAAGTCTGCCCTCTGA
>JAYWBH010000570.1:0-3973 GCA_043781815.1 Bryobacterales bacterium
CACGGAAGTAGGCGTGAAATGCCGCTATTTGCATTCTGAAGTGAGTACGCTGGACAGAGTGAAGATCCTGCGAGATTTACGCAAGGGCGTGTTTGATGCATTGATTGGCGTGAACCTTCTGCGCGAAGGATTGGACTTGCCGGAAGTGTCTTTGGTGGCAATTCTGGACGCCGATAAAGAAGGCTTCTTGCGTTCTACTGGGGCGTTGATTCAAACCATTGGCCGCGCCGCCCGAAACGTGAATGGCCGTGCCATACTTTACGGCGATGTATTGACAGACAGCATGAAACGGGCGATAGACGAAACCAACCGACGCCGCACGATTCAGGAAGAATACAACCAGGCCAATGGGATCACGCCGCAAACAATCATAAAGGCAATTGACCAGAATCTGATTTCCATTGCGGACATGGATTACGTGACTATTCCCCTTGAAGAGGAAGTTGCCTGGGTGAACCTGAACCGGGATCAAAAGGAAAAACTGATTGTGGATTACGAAGATAAAATGCGCGAGTCTGCTCGTAACTTTGAGTTTGAAAAAGCTGGTGAATATCGCGATAAAGCAAAGGAACTCAAATTAGCCATGCTTTGAAGTTAGATTCTTACCAGGACAGCAGCTTTTCTGCAGTTGCTACTAAATCTTCCACCTGCGGTAGAATTTCCGATTCCAGTTCGGGATTGTATCCCACCCAGGTATCTAGAGCGGCCACCCTGCGGACCGGGGCATCCAGATGTTCGAACAGTTCGTCGGCGATTCTGGCGGCGATCTCTGCACCATAGCCGAAAGACAAAGTATCTTCATGAGCAATCAGAACTCGATTGGTTTTCTTTACCGAATTGGAAATTGCCTGCCAATCGTAAGGCTGTAGCGTTCTTAAATCCAGAATTTCAATGGTCTTGCCAGTGCGCGTTTCCAACTGCTGTGCAGCCAACAAAGACTTCTGCACCAGTGCGCCGTACGTGACAATTGTCAGATCGGCCCCAGCCTTTACGATGCGAGCTTTGCCGAAGGGAATGGTGAAATCCAGCCCTGGGTGCGGACTGCGATTGTAGGGCTCTCGATACAGCTTCTTGTGTTCCAGAAACAGCACTGGATCATCAGAGCGAATGGCTGTCCGCAGAAGCCCACAGGCGTCCGCTGCGTTTGACGGCATGACGACGCGCAGACCTGGGATATGCGTAAATACCACCTCACCGCATTGGCTGTGGTAAATGGCCCCGCCTGTCAGATATCCGCCAATGGGTACGCGGATTACTACCGGGCAGGAAAATCCGTTATGACTACGCCAACGAATGTTGGCCATCTCATCGCGAATCTGCATCATGGCTGGCCAGATGTAATCGAAGAATTGAATTTCCACCACGGGCTTCATGCCCCGAGTGGCCATGCCCGTAGCCCGCCCGACGATGGCTGCTTCAGCGATCGGCGTATTGAAACACCGCTTGCTTCCAAAGCGACTTTGGAGCCCTAACGTGGTTTTGAAAACTCCGCCTTTGCCTTTCACTTCCGCCAGATTTTCTTCGCGACTGCAATCGGCAACATCTTCACCGAAAACAACCATCAAAGGATTCTTTTCCATCTCTTCGTGAAGGGTTTGATTAATGGAATCCACCATGGTACGCGGTTGGCCGTTGGCTTCTGGTTCGCGTTCAAACTGGTTGGAAGTGGGGTCAATTTTATCGGAATAGAGGAACCGCAGGGCAGAACCTTTTTCGGGAGGTGCAGCTAAAAGTGCCTGATCGGCAGCCAGTATAATTTCCTGATCAATTTCTGCGAGCAGCGTTTTCAGACCAGCCTCGTCGATCAATTGTTCCGCCACAAGATAGGCGGAAAAGAGTGCAATGGGATCTCGCTGCGCTTCTTCCAATCTTTCACTGGGCGATTTGTAAGACTTTTCGTCATCCGATAGGGAATGCGAATAGGGACGCGTGACGTGCGCGTGGACCAATGCCGGGCCATGGCCAGAGCGACAATAGGCCACGGCTTGGGTCATGGCTTCGTAAGCTGAAAGGAAATCGGACCCATCCACTTCCAGGCGCATTAAATGGGGCATCCCGGAAAGCACCTGCGATATGTTGCCACCAGGAGTTTGCACTTCAACTGGAGTGGAAATGGCAAAGCCGTTGTCTTCTACCAGAAAAATAAGTGGGAGTTTCTCCAGACATGCGGCGTTGATGGCTTCCCAAAATTCGCCTTCGCTGGTGGCCCCTTCCCCGGTGCAGACTAGCGTAACTTCGTCGGAAGACGGGTTCACATAGCGGGCCGCATGAGCGCACCCCACAGCTTGCACGAATTGCGATCCAGTGGGCGAAGAGCCAGTAACAATGTGCAGTTCTGGGGAAGACCAATGGGAAGGCATTTGGCGACCGCCACTTTGACGATCTGACCCAGCGCCCACGGCTTGCAGAAACATTTCCTCTGCCGTGATGCCCAGGGCCAAAGCCAAGCCTCTATCCCGATAGTAAGGATAAAACCAATCGTAACCAGGACGCATGGCCATGGCGGCGGCTACTTCAATGGCTTCATGACCAGCACCACTGACTTGAAAATAGATTTTATTCTGGCGTTTGAGAAGAATTTCCCGATCATCAATGCGGCGCGAAGCCTGCATAAATCGAAAAGCCCGCAAAAGCTGCTGTGGTGTGAGGAGGCTAGCGGCGGCGTACGGCGACCGGACCTTGCTTGGGGCTCCCAGTTTCGTTCGGAACGACATCCCTCGATTCTACTCCAGCTCACCCGTCTTACAATAGAGCTTGTGAGAAGTCTTCTTTGGTTCATCGCCATCCCCCTTTTGGCTCAGTTTCGATTTGAGGTTCCCGAAACTGTAAAGCAAGGAGAACTGATCAGGATCAAGACAAACGCTACCGGTAAATTACACGCAACCCTGGGGAAAACTTCAGTTCCACTTTTCCCCGATGGGAACGGTGGAATGGTGGGACTTCTTCCCATTGCCGTAACGGACAAGATTGGCGTGTTTGATTTGGTAATTCGAACGGAGAATGAGCCCGCCCTGTTCACTGCCAAAGTGAATGTGCAGGACGGTAAGTATCCAATTCAAAATATATCCGCCAGCAGCGGTATGAAATCGCTATCTCCACTGCCCGGCGAAATGGAAGCAATGAGGGCACTGAATACGACTGTAACGCCTGAAAAGCTATACCAGACTCCATTCCAGCTTCCTACTTCCGAGTGCCGGAATTCGCCGTTCGGAGTGCTTCGTTATTACAACGGCAAGCCCAGTGGCAACTTTCATCGGGGTCTGGATCTGCGCTCTCCCATGGGCACTCCCATTCATGCGCCTGCAGCGGGTACTGTGAAGGTGGCCCAAATGTTTCGATTGCATGGCGGCACCGTAGGCCTTGATCATGGCCAAGGTGTGACATCGCACTATCTGCACATGTCGAAGGTGGCGGCGGTGGAAGGGCAGCGGGTTCAGCCTGGCGATATTTTGGGCTACGTTGGGTCAACCGGCTTCGCCACGGGTCCGCACCTGCATTGGGGACTTTATGTTCATTCCATCCCGACGAATCCTGAACGTTGGGTGGAGGGGTTGCGCTACTGTCCGTCCCCAGCAGCCGCTGCGAAAAAAACCGTCGCCAAGAAGAAGTAAATCTGCGTTATGCTGAAGACTGGTCTAGCCTCTGACTGTCATTGTTTAACTGGTTTCGGACTCTTTCGTGGCGCTAATGCGTGCCTTGAGGGTAGGTGTGTCCGAACCCGCAAACTTGCCTTTCCTTGCCCTCGTCACCATTTCAGAGGCCATATTTCAATGACAAATTCCGAATTAGGCTGGTCCCAGCCCTTCGACGTATACGAATATTTTCGCACCGAGTTTCCTAAAAAATGGACACCGGCGCGCGTTTCCGCATCTAGTCACGGGGAGTTTCAACTCCTGTCCGAACAGGGCACCTATCAGGCAACTGTAGCTGGACGTTTGCGGCTGGACTCAAAGGAAGGCGCTGCTTGGCCAGT
>JAYWBH010000571.1:0-3966 GCA_043781815.1 Bryobacterales bacterium
TGCCAAATGGGCGGCTTGGCGCTCCCCATTCGCCGCAATTTCTGTTGCTGCTGCGACTTTTACTCGTTGATTCCCACAGGGGTTGGTCGGACGCTTACGATCGATCAGGCTGGCGAGGCTTTGATCGAAAACGCTATGCGGGATAGCAATCTCATCCAAGCTCTGAGTACCCGGAAGACCCAATGAACCACGTAGTGCCATTAAATTAAGGCGAAAGTTGTGTGCAAACGAACATCAAGTCAGAAATTGCAGGTGAGGATTACCCGAAAGTTAGAGGTTGGTGAGGGGCACACTTGGCGTTTCCACCTCCAATGAAGAATGGCCAAAGCGAATGGTTCCGGTTCTATTTACCTTCGAGAATAACATGGAATAACATGGGGACAGCCCGCGTGTTTCCTAATAACTTACTCAACTAAATATGGAAACACGCGGGCTGTCCCCATGTTTAATCGCAATGTCAAAACGTCTGAGAATCATCCGTCACTCGATTCCAAAGCACAACAGCACCGAGAGTAGCTAATGTGGAGATGAGATACAAGATTGGGCGCATTGCGCTCCCTAATCGCGTAATAGCAAAGATTGCTACCGTGCCGCAAACCAAAGGAATAAGGAACGGCACGAATCGAACGTGGCTTCGGAAGCGGGCCAACTGGCGGATTAATAGCGTGCCAGTATTGTCCAATGAGAGATCCTCAACCTTTCGCGCCGGAACGAACACGCATGGCAGGTCGGCAGCAGACCATGCGTCAAACGCATCATCAATCACATAGCAATGAACTTCGCCTACTCCCACGTTCTTCGCTAAACTTTGGGACTCCTCAAAGAGAGGTCCGCGAAAGCATTCTGCCGCTTCGGCAGAGGCGCGACGCCCACGAGGTTGCGTGACGCGCTCAACAAGAAACATTAAAACCCTCCATACAGCAACGAATGCTACCGACCACCGCAGAGAATCGGGCCTCCCTAGAAGAAATACTGCAGCCAAGCCGAGACAATAGCATGCTAGGGTCTGGTGCTTCCACGGCATGAAGCAGACCTGTCGAGGGTAATACCCAAGGTCCATTAACAACTGGCGCGACATCAGCAGAGAGTTTAGGATCAGCGCCACCGCCACTAGCGCCATTACAAAGGCCATATCACTTGCGTAGCTCATCACTTCTCCCTACGAAAAAACTCGGTCAGCCTGAACACGCCTTTTCATTCTGCCAATAAGGAGGCAGTCTGTCCCGCATTACGGTGCTCCAGGTGCGATTTGACACTGGGCCACTCGATTGGCAGGATGCTGTAAACACAGGTGTCGCGGAGTGCGCCGTTCGCTCCCATGCTATGGCTGCGCAGGATGCCATCGAGCTTCGCTCCAAGCCGTTCAATCGCGCGCCTGCTCTGCTGGTTGAAGAAGTGCGTGCGAAATTCCACTGCGATACAGTTTTCCGCCTCGAAGGCGTGCCGTAGCAAGAGGAGTTTGCAGGCGGTGTTCAGCGAACTGCGTTGGGCGGAGAGCGCGTACCATGTCGAACCGATTTCCACTCGACGGTTAACCCGGTCAACATTCATATAGGTCGTCATGCCAACGATCTTGCCCGTCGATGCGCGCTTCACCGTAAAGGGCAGCATCGTCCCATTCCGTTGTAAACCAAGCCGTCGTTCGATTTCCACTTTCATCCCGGAGGGAGTTGGAATAGAGGTGTACCAGAGATTCCATAACTCTCCATCGCTAACGGCTTCGCACAACCCGTCATGATGATCAAGCGAAAGTGGTTGCAGCAGCGCGTGCTCGTTTTTAAGGGTTACCGGTTCCAACCAAGCCATATCCGATTATTTTAACGCTTCCGCCTTGTCACCAGGACTGCTGCCCCTCCCATTTATGAGAAGGCTCAGACTACCCGGCTCAGGCACATCGCTAACTGCTGCCAGTCCGGTTATGGTTTGACCCGAGCCAATTCCGCCAACCAAGGTTAAGTTGCCGATTGCCAACGATTTCCTGGTGCGGTTGGATTTGAGCTCAGATGTAAAAAGAGTCTGTAACATAAATTAGTCCCAAGGCAGCCCCATCTTCCTGACTGTGAGATCAGAGGAAACCCTAAGTCCTTTCTAAACTTTCCCTTAGCGCCCATAAAAATTATCGACAAGTTCTTCAGTTTTTCCTTGTCCCCTCCGATAAGTAACTTGGGAGAGTAATAGCTAAACTGATGGCCTTCGTAAAAAGTTGTAGATATCTAACGTTTCTTGTTGGGACGGTAACGCTGACGGGCCAGACGCCCAAAATTGTGGGCGACTATGCGGTGATCGAGGGCGACATTATTGTTGGAAGTGCTGCGAATTTCCGCACTGTCAAATCGGGCACAACCAGATCCGCTATTTCTATCCGCCAGACCGCTGGGAGCCTTTGGCCTCGCGTCGGCAACGTAAGCGAGGTTCCGTACACCAACCCCAACAACTTTGCGCAGGCGGAGGAAACCGTCCGCGTCTTCAACCAGACGTTTCCTGGCGTGATCCAATTCGTAAAGCGTACCAACCAACTGGACTATATTGAATTTCAGATGGTAAGCGGAGGCGGTGGCTGCGCGGCTCAATCCAACTTAGGCCGCGTGGGTGGAATGCAGCCCATCCCTGGCACCTACCAGGACGGAGCGGAAAGTATTTGCGTTGCTGTACTGTTGCACGAAGTGGGCCACGCGCTTGGCTTACAACACGAACAGAGTCGCGCTGATCGCGATGGCTACGTGCGCATCAACTGGGCAAACATTTCTAACCGCTCACAATACGACAAGCCCGGCAACTCTGTAGATTTTGGCTTTTACGACACGGCTTCCATCATGCATTACGAAGTGACCACTTTCGCTGTGGATCGGAATGACGTGACTATGGAGACCATTCCAACGGGAATGCCCGTGGGCGTTTCGCCAACGTATTCGGCTGGCGACATCGACGTGGTGCGCCGCTTATACAGTGCTGCTCCGGTGCAGGTTTCCGTCGCCACCAACCCTCCGGGGTTGCAGGTTAGTGCGGATGACTTGATTGTGACGGGTGGTTCCGCACAAGCAACATTCACGTGGACGCCAAATTCCAGTCACGTTTTGGACGTACCTGTCAATCTCCAGTTTCAGAGACTCAATGGCAACGATTACGCATTCGGCCGCTGGAATGATTTACCCTACAATGCCGATCAACCCCCGACACCTCGCCATACGATAACTGCGGCACCGGGAGACGGTTCGGACTTGGTCCTTCCCATCACCAGCCCCAAAGCCACGATATATCTCGCCAATTTTCGACAGTTAGTTGCTGCGGGCAACCTAATCGAGCTCGCCGTTGATCCTGCGGACAGCGGCCAGACTCGCATTGAAACGGCGGCGGCAGTTCTTCAAGGCAGCTCTTACTACTACGCCGATCAACCGGTTGTCATCCGGTCAATCCCGGCGGCTGGGTTCAATTTTTATGGTTGGGACCTTCAAGGAGCCGCAAGTTCGGCTGGCACCAATCCCAAGACGATTCGTGCAGGCCGGACGCAACGCATGACGGCTCGCTTCACTAAAAACAACGTAACGGCCTTAACTACCAATCCTGCTGGTCTGAAAATCAACGTCGATGGTGTGGAATTCACAGGTGCCAAAGGTTTCGCACTCCCTTTCGACGCCGCCTGGACTGACGGCAGCAACCACACTATAAACGTGGTGAGTCCACAAGCCTCCAATGGAGATGATTCCGGCGCGCGATCCGTCTTTACGAGCTGGAGTGATGGCGGTGCACAATCTCACGATATTAAAGCCGCTGCAAATACCACCCTGACGGCCAACTTCGCTACACAATTTACGCTAGGTGCTACAGGGAACGCCAAAGCCTGCGCCGCCAATATCCGCTTGGAACCGGCAGCAGCGGATAGCTATTACAACAGCGGTACTGCGGTAACGGTCACGGCGGAACCTGCCGCTGGTTGGAACTTCGTTCGTTGGGAAGGTCAAGCTGCGG
>JAYWBH010000572.1:0-3966 GCA_043781815.1 Bryobacterales bacterium
CGCATGACAATGCCTTCTACAATAAGAGTAACACCCCTATAAATGGCCAATACAAAAGAAACCTATCGAATTCAGGGCATGGACTGCGCTGAAGAAGTGTCGCAATTGCGGCGAGCCTTGGGTGGCGTGACAGGCATTTACGACCTGGGCTTTGACGTGGTCAACGGCAAGATGACGGTTGAGTTCGATCACGAAAAGATGGCCCCTGAGGCGATTCACGCAGCCGTTGCCGGGTTGGGCATGAAAGCTGTTGCCTGGGATTCCGGAGTGGTTGCGCAAGCATCGTGGTGGCAGCAAAATTCACGACGAGTATTGGCGATTGGAAGTGGCGCGGCTTTGCTGGCGGGGATCCTGCTGATTGCCTGGCACGAAGGCCGTTTTTCGTTGAGCCTGCTGGCCCATGAACATCATGGTGAGCCAATGCCTTTGCCCGCGCTGCTGTGCTTCATTGCGGCGATGATTTTGGGCGCAACGCCTTCTTTGGAAAAAGCGTTGAAATCGCTAGCGATTTTGCGACCGGATATGAGCGCGCTGATGTTGCTTTCCATCTTCGGCGCTTCGTTTTTAGGCGAATGGATGGAAGGGGCCACCGTATCGTTCCTATTCGCATTGGCCAACTTACTGGAAGCTTACAGTATGGATAAGGCCAGGGCGGCGATCAGTTCGTTACTAGGGGAATCGCCCAAAGAAGCAGTGATTGTCCACAAAGATCACGAACATAAAACGCCGGTGGCAAATGTGAAGTTGGGGGAGACAGCGCGCGTTCGGCCGGGCGATACCATCCCATTTGATGGCGATGTTACCGAAGGCATTTCCAGCGTGAACCAATCGTTTCTAACTGGGGAATCGGTAGCTGTGCTTAAGGAATCGGGCAGCAAAGTTTACGCTGGCACAATGAACATGGACGGTGTGCTGGACCTGAAAATCACCCGTCTTTATCAGGATTCCACGCTGGCCCGCACGCTGCGCATGGTTGAGGAATCGCAACAACGACGGGCGGCATCGGAACAGTTTGTGGAACGGTTCGCGCGGATTTACACGCCGGTGGTAATGCTGTTGTCGTTACTGGTGGCCGTAATTCCCCCGCTGTTTATGGGTGGAGTTTGGAGCGAATGGTTCTACACAGGGATGGTGATTTTGTTGATCTCCTGCCCCTGTGCATTAGTGATTTCCACACCGGTTACGATGGTGGCGGCATTGGCATCGGCAGCGCGGCAGGGAGTGCTGATCAAGGGTGGCGCGTTCTTGGAACAAGCGGCGCTGATTCGCACGCTGGCGTTCGATAAAACCGGAGTGCTCACCGGAGGCATGCCGGAAGTGAAGTCGATTACGGTGTGGAACGGATGCACGGAGCAGGAAGCGTATGAAGTGCTGGGTTCATTGGAACAGAACAGTGAACATCCCATTGCCCAGGCCATTATGAGTCATGTCCGATTGCGGGTAAATCGGTTCTTACCAGTAAGTGAGTTTTATGCCGATGCCGGGCGCGGGGTTGAGGCGGTGGTGGACGGGCGTAAGTTGTGGCTGGGTAGTTTGCGGATGGCCAAGGAACGCGGAGTGAGTGTGGAAGGTGGCGCGGGTATTGAAGTGTTTTTGGGATCGGGTAACGAACTGCTGGCGCGGGTGGCAATGGAAGATGCGCCGCGTGCCGAAGCGAAATTCATTTTGCAGGAATTGCGTGGGTTAGGTATTAGTCGTATGTTGATGCTTACCGGCGATAGGAAAGAAGTGGCCGATGATGTGGCTAACTTCCTGGGGATTGAAGAAGTTCATGCGGAGATTCTGCCTGGGGAGAAGGCCAATTTCATTCGAAGTCTGGAAGGGCAAGGGTCACGGGTAGCAATGGTGGGCGATGGCGTGAACGATGCGGAGGCGATGGCTTCGGCCTATGTGGGGATCGCCGTGGCCCATCAAGGTACGGACATGGCGGCCGAGGCAGCGGATATTCTTCTGAACAGTGGAGACATTCGGCAGCTCCCTTTCCTGCTGCGGCACGCACGGGCTGCGCGGAGCATTGTGCTGCAGAATGTCACGTTGGCGCTGGTTACTAAGTTGGTATTTTTGGTGTTAGTGGCGTTCGGAATCAAGACGCTGTGGCTGGCCATCATCGCCGATATGGGTGCGACGCTGTGCGTAACGTTCAATGCTTTGCGAATGCTGCGCGTAAGGAGTTGAGCGTTATTTTAACCAGAATTCCGAAGTTAGTGGGATAGGCCTCAGGCCACCTCTAAGTTCATCAGGGATGCCCTGTAGTTTTTCGGAAATCGGAATGAAAAAAGCTCGTAAGCGAGCTTGGCAGGCGGAATCGCCTGCCCCACACTCAATTCAGTAATTTTCACTAACTTTCACGAGAGCTGGAGTTGAGTTTGTGGGGCAGGCGATTCCGCCCAATGCCACTTAGTTTTCCCGCAATTGTGTTATCAGCGTCCATCGGCGTCCATCAGCGGCCATTAGTTTGGGTCGCTGATGAACGCCGATGCACGCTGATAACAGCACTTTAAGCCAGGGAGCCACAGGTTCTCCCAACGAGGTTGGAGAATCTTCTGGATGCGGGAAAACTAAGTGGCATTGGGCGATTCCGCCTGCCAAGCCCGCCAGCGGGCTTTTTTCACACCTTCGAGTGCTTGGAAAACTTCTGAAATTGGGCAGGGTTGAAAGCCACATTGAACAGGCTTTCATTAGTTTTCGCGGAAACTCTCAACTTCGGAATTCAGGTTTATGTCTTTGACAGTTTCTGGTACTTTGACCTCATGCTTCTGCACTTCCAGGCCCAGGGCGACAAGGGATTCATTGGAGTGCATCTCTTCCTGTTGCTGGCGGGCGTGTGGCGGGGGTGCTGCCGATGCCTGCCAAAGAGTACGATTGCGCGGATGTAAACCAAAGCGGTAACCGAGCACCAGAAATATCATCCGCCACCCCAGTTTCCAGGCTTTCCAGAAAGATCCGGTTACGGAGGATTCGCCCACGCGGGCGCAGTAATTCATGGGTATTTCTACAAAAGGAATGCCGTGCTCAATCACTTCAAGCAGCACCTGCGGACCAAAGTGTGAACCACCAATGGTGAGGTGCGGGCGGATTTGTTGCACCGCTTCACGCGATAACAGGCGCTGCGTGCAGCCCATATCGGTGAGCAGCGTGGTGTTGAATAAGACTTCAGTCATTTTGGCGACGGCCCAATTGCCCCAGCGCAGAAACTTGCCCATGTTGGCACCCTGCCAGATAAATTCGCGGGTAGTGCGGGTGCCGAAAACCACCGGGACATCGTCGGAGTAGGCCAACAGCTTGATCACGTCGTGCCCACTGAAGGTGCCATCGGGTTCGGACAGAATAATCAGGTTCGCATCGGTGCTATCCAATCCGCACAATAGCGCATTGCCGTACCCTTGCTTCGATTCAAAAATCTCACGGGCTCCGGTCCCGGCAACTTCTTCGGAAGTACCCGGAGCGGCGTTATTATTGACCACAATCACTTCATCCACTAAGTTGGTGGCGTAGTAACTTAGAATGGCTTGATGGATTGAATCCTTTTCGTTGTAAGTGGGGAAGATTACCGCAACCTTTTTGCCGTGCCACATAGTTACATAGCTCCCTTGGAACCTGCTTCGGAATTATCGGGTTCGGCCACCATCAGAAATTGACCGGCGAAGGGTCGGAACGGGAGGCGCAAATACAGGTCAACCATCCACTCTGCTTTAGGCCAGCGGGATTTCATGGTGAACGGTGTGAAACGGGGTTCGCTGCGGATGACACGGAATCCAGACGCGGCCAGGAAGTCTTTGAAGCCAGCATCGGTATAGATGGTTTTGTGGGTATAGTCATCGAAATAGCGGCGGGGTTGTAGGCGGAAGTTGGGTTGCACCACAATGATACGGCCGCCGGGGCGCAGGACGCGACGCAGTTCCAGAAGAATGCGTGATCCTTGGTCGGTAGTGAAGTGTTCAAAAAAGTTAGATGCAAAAACGGTGC
>JAYWBH010000573.1:0-3959 GCA_043781815.1 Bryobacterales bacterium
CTGGTGCCGCAAGCTTCTTCCCCGCGCTTAGGAGTATTCAACCAGACATCCACCCCATGCACTAATTCGCGAGCCACACCAATGCTGTAGTCCTCCACAAACACAATGCGTTTGGCCAATTCCGGATCACGGGTTAACTGTACAATTTCGCGGATGAAGGCTTTGCCTGGATTGTCTTTCGGATGCGCTTTACCGGAGATTACAATTTGCACCGGCATGCGGTTATTGTTGAGCAACCGCTTAAGCCGGGCAATATCCTGAAGGAACAAAGTTGCTCTTTTGTAGGTAGCAAAACGCCGGGCAAAACCAATGGTGAGAACTTCCGGATCCAACGCTTCACTCAGACGTTTGATTTCCGCTGGTGACGCTTTGCGCTGTGAGGCTGCATCCACCAAGCGTCCGCGGATAAAAGTGATCAACTGACGGCGACGCCGCTTATGAGTCTCCCACAATTCGTTATCTGGAATATCGTCGACCAGAGCCCAGGTAGCAGGATCATCAATTCTTTCGCGCCAATCTGGTTGCAGGTATTGTTCAAACAACGCCGCCAGATCGCCATTAAGCCAACTGTTGAGATGCACTCCATTGGTAACGTGGGTGATGGGAACTTCCGCTGCCGGTAATTGTGGCCACAACTCCTGCCACATTTCTCTGGAGATGACACCATGCAGGGCACTCACCGCATTTCGCCAATATGAGCTCTTGATGGCGAAAATCGCCATGGAAAAAGATTCCTGCGATTGGCCGCTATTGCTCCACCTGCCCAGTGCCAGAAAGGCGTCAAACGGGATGCCGTTCTGATTGCAATATTCCAGAAAAAATTCCGAAACCAGACCAGCGTCAAACAGGTCAATCCCCGCCGGAACTGAGGTGTGCGTGGTAAAGACATTGTTATTGCGCGTTGCTTCCAGCGCTTCTTCGAAGCTCATGGATTGTTCGCGCATCAGGGTTTTCATGCGCTCCAGTGCCAGAAACGCAGAATGCCCTTCGTTCATATGAAACACGGTAGGATTCAGCCCCAGCTCTTTCAAGGCGCGCATGCCGCCCAATCCCAAAATAATTTCCTGTTGAATTCGGGTGCGGGAATCGCCACCGTAAAGCTGTTCGGTAATGGCCCGATCCTCTGCCCGGGCATTCACTGGAATATTGGTATCGAGCATGTACAACTTAACCCGACCCACTTCAATAACCCACACCTTGGCGAACACTTCCCCCCAGGGCATGTGAACACTAACCAGCATTTCACTGCCATCGGGCCGCACCACCGGGGAAACAGGCAGCGTATAAAAATCGTTGGAGAGGACCCGTTCAATCTGCCAGCCATCGGGATTCACCGATTGTGAAAAATAGCCCTTCTGATACAGCAATCCGACGCCGACCAACGGCAAGTCTAAATCGCTGGCACCCTTCATGTGATCGCCGGAGAGCACTCCTAAGCCGCCAGAATAAATCGGTAGGCATTCGGCCAGTCCATATTCCATGGAAAAATACGCAATCAGCTTTTCCCCGCTGGCTGTGGAAGATTGCAGGTAGTGATCTAACTTCTCGCAAGCACGGCGGTACAAAGCCAGAAAACGAGGGTCCCTGGAAGCTTTTTCCAAAGTCGTCTGTGGCAAACGTCCCAGCATCAAAACGGGATTATGATGAGACTGTCGCCATCCTACGGGGTCCAATCGGCGAAAAATGCCTCGCACGTTGTAATCCCAAACCCAAAGCAAATTATGAGCCATTTCGGCTAGCCGACTGAGTTCCGGCGGCAAGGAGGGACGAACCAAAAATTCTTTATGTGGACGGATAGAAAATGGCATATTCGCTAATTACTAAGAGTGATGTTCAAACAAGAGGCTGGCCGGAAATTGCTGGCCTGCGGACAGGGCGTGCTCCTATTTTAGCGCAATCGCAGAGGCCGAGTCGCATCGGAATCCAGGAGTTCCTAATTCGGGGACGTGCACTCCATTCACTTAATTAAACTATTGACCGAAGTGCGCGCTGCACAGTGCTTTTTCAAACACATTTAATTAAGTGTACGGAGGTCACGTCCCCGAATTAGGAACGACTTCCAAGTGCTGCCTTGCAACCGAACTGGTTTCAGCAACGTCCATAAACCGTGTTTTTAAGCGAGGCCCACCGATCCCCGCTGTCCACATTTCATTCGTTATGTTTTCAGAAACCTTCACCAGACAAGTTAGAATAGGAGCTACTTCACCGTCAAGGTTTTTTGCGGTTAAGGATCAATCACTTTGGTATACAAGTTAGTCTTTGAAAATCTAAAACATCGCCCGTTGCGCACTTTGCTTAGCACTCTTGTGATCGGCGTGGGCGTTACCATGATCCTCACTCTGGTTGGTATCAGTGAAGGCACCCTCAACGAACAGAGGAAGCGAGCCAAAGGTATTGGGGCCGACGTTTTTATTATGGGATCCACCAGTTCCGTTATTGGGACCGGAACCGCTTCCATGAACGAAGGACTTCTCAAATTCCTGGAAGAGCAACCCCATATTAAACTGGCCACCGGTACCGTTGTTCATTCCTTGGGTACCTTCAAAACCGTAACCGGTGCCGACTTTGAAAAGTTCAACCGCATGAACGGGGGTTTGAAGTTTCTCTCTGGCGGACCATTCTCGCAAGACGATGACATCCTGATTGACGAATTTTACTCCCGCCAGGAAAAGAAGAAGGTGGGCGATAAATTGACCTTGTTGAATAGAGACTGGCGCGTGGCTGGGATCTATCAATCAGGCAACGCGGCTCGAGTTTTGCTGCCCATCAAAGTAGTGCAGGACTTGACCAGCACGAATGGCAAGCTCACCATGATCTACACCAAACTGGACGATACCGCGAACACCGATGCCGTCATCGCTAGCCTGAAAAGTCAATTGAAGGACTATAAAATCTTTTCCATGGAAGAACTGATCAGCCAGTACACCACTGCCGCCGTCCCCGAGCTGGGCGTGTTCACTAAAGTTGTCATCGGACTGAGCGTCTTCTTTGGAGCATTGATGGTTTTTCTGGCCATGTATACCGCTGTGCTGGAACGCACTCGCGAAATTGGCATTCTGAAATCCTTGGGTGCGACGCCCGCTTTTGTCCTTGGCATCCTGCTGCGGGAAACACTCATCATGTCTGTTCTTGGTGCTATTTTTGGCATTGCGCTTAGCTACGTCACCCGCTGGGTAATGATCCAACTTATCCCCGCAACATTTACTCAGGAAATTGTTTACGACTGGTGGCCCATCGCCGGCTTGGTCACCATGATTGGAGCGCTGCTGGGAGTCATTTACCCGGCTTGGAAAGCGGCCACCCAGGATACTTTGGAGTCCCTGTCTTATGACTAGCGGCTTGATCATTGAAACCAGGGGTCTGCGTAAAGTCTACCGCCAGGGCGATGTGGATGTTGCGGCCCTGCGCGGAGTGGATGTGCAGGTGAAGAGTGGGGAATTTTTGGCCATCGTCGGACCATCTGGTTCAGGGAAATCCACTCTATTCCACATTCTTGGTGGTTTAACCCCAGCTACGGATGGCGAAGTGTTGATGGACGGTAAAGAACTGGGCAAAATGACCGAATCCGAACGCACCACTTTGCGACGCACCACAGTGAGCTTCGTATTTCAAAAGTACAATTTATTGCCGACTCTCAGTGTGCGCGACAACATTGAAATTGCCCGCTACATTGCCCGTAAAAGTGGTCCCGTGGATCCCAGTTTTACGAAGGTGCTGCAAATGTTGGGCATCGATCATCGCATGGATCACAAGCCCAGGGCTCTTTCCGGCGGCGAACAGCAACGCGTTGCCATTGCCCGAGCCATTGTCAATCATCCAGCCATTCTGCTGGCCGATGAACCGACGGGCAATTTGGATAGTGAAAACTCGGCAAATGTATTGGGTATTTTACGCGACCTGAACCACACCATTGGCCAGACTATTTTGATGATCACTCACAACCACGAAGCAGCGGCGTT
>JAYWBH010000574.1:0-3958 GCA_043781815.1 Bryobacterales bacterium
CGGTTGTCCTGTGGATGATCCATGGGGCTGACCAGCAGCGTGACCCAGCCTTTACTGGTGAATTTGATGGAGTTGCTCAACAGGTTGGACAGAACTTGGCGAAGACGGGTTGGATCGCCTACCAGCATCGGGGGTAAGGCCGGATGAAATTCATATTGAAAATCCAATCCCTTGGCGAAGGCTTCGGCACAAAAAAGCTGGGCAATTTCAGAGCACAACAGATCCACGTCGAAATCGTGATTATCCAGTTCCAGTTTCCCGGCCTCGATTTTTGAAAAATCCAGAATGTCGTTGATGATTCCAAGCAAAGAATGAGCGGAACTGCGGACGGTATCGGCATAATCGGCCTGTTCCGGCCCTAAGGGAGTTTTCAGCAATAGTTCCGTCATCCCGATGATGCCGTTCATGGGAGTGCGAATTTCATGGCTCATATTGGCAAGGAATTGGCTTTTGGCTTCGCTGGCAGCTTTGGCCTGTTCTGCTAAAATCGCTGCTGCTTGCAACGAATCCGTTAATCTGGCATTCAAGCTGGATGCCGAGTTCCTGGCCTTGCGCATGGCCAACAAGGAAAACAGTGCCCCAAACGTTGTCAACGAGACCACGGCGATGCTGACTCTTAAGATGGTGTTTTGTTGTTGAAACTCAATTGTCTTGCGCTGCAGGCTACGCCCTTGGCCGGCTGTCATCAGGTGGGCGGATGAATAGACAGTTAACCGGCCATCAATGATCATTCCTTCTATGGCATCGCGAAGCAGATCGGCAACCTGTTTTTTTTCAAATGTTGAAGCAATAGAAACTTCCAATTCATCCGTTTCAATCGGATATGCAAAAAAGTCCAGATCTTTGCAGTTTTCAATTTTGGCCTGGTTCGCTCTATTGATATCTAACATGGCGTATTTTGCCTGGCCATCGCACAAAGCAGCGGTTGCTTGGGCACTGGACGGCATGGGAAGCAATTGAGCTTGTGGAAAGGTGGAATGGGCAATCAGGTCGTTGAATATCCCCTTTTGGTAGGTAAGCGTTGCTGTACCAATCAAAAGATTTTTTGCGGGTGTCCCCAAGCTCAGCAACTTGAAACCGGCATCCCACCAGGGTTTTGTGAAATAGACTTTACCTCGCAGAAATTTCTTGTTATGCAGGTAGGGCCATAAATCTACTTTGGATTGGATCAACGCCTGATCGGCGCCTTCTACGGCCAGCACCCAGCGCAGTTTAACCCCGGCGATAGAGGCAGCTTCGGTAATCACATCGACGGCGAACCCGGTGGGCGGTTCGCCTGGCTTGTAATCCATCAAAGGGTGCGCCTTGCTGTACCCGATTGTATAGGTCTGTGAAAGTAGTTGCCTTTGTTGTTGCCAGTAAAAGCCAACGAGTGACAAAAACAATGCTAAAGGAAGTGCAAGTAACCAGAGTTTTTGTGAAGTCGATTTTTTGCTGTGCTCGCTTGAAACTACTTCCATGCCAGATTCCCAAGGACCAATCCCATTGGACGGGTATCGTCTTTGTAAGAAAATACCTGGTCCAACTCAAGAACAATAGTAATCTCTTTCTCTTTGAATCCTCCATTGGGAATGCGGTATACCAGATGATGTTCCGCTTCACCGGCAGGAATCGGTTGCGGCGGAAGCGGCTGGCCATTGGCGGTGACTGTTAACGTTAGGGGGCCGCTACGTGGATCATCGGCGAATCGGAAGCAAGTTACCACCAACTGCTTTGCCTCAGGATTGGGTGCACCCAGACGCACTTCGGCACGTTTGGACATCCAGCGAAGTTTGTTCGCTTCAACTGGATGCCAACCCGCGCCAATGAATTCGGCTTGATACTTTTGACCCACATCAATGCGCTGCGGCGGTTCAATGGGCCAAAGTTTATCGGACAAGGCTTGATACAGCACGGTGACGTTCTTCAACTTGTCCCCTTGCGGTTGGTACACCAAAGCGGCACCAGCGGAAAGGGCTCGTTTAGCGGCAGTAGAGGGCAGCACGAAGGGTGCAATATCGTTGATCTCTGGATGCTTGTCAATGTTTCCAGCGGCGTCGGGAGTGAGGTACACTTCCGGTGGGCCAGGCAATAGGCGGAATGCCCCGTCCGACATTAATGACCAGAATTGTTCGGAACTGACTCCGGCCAGCAACAGGATTTTATCGGGATGCAGTTGGCTGGCTTGCTGTACTCCAAAAAATAGCTGTCTGGCGATTCGAGTTTGTTGGTAGTTATAACCGGCTACGAAGTAGGTCATGTATCCGCTGCCCGCCAAGTATGCAATGGTGGCGAAGGTGGCAATGGCGCGGTGGAGCGGGCCTGCGTTCCAGGCAAGCTGACATGCCCAACCTGCGGCAATGGCCAGGCCCAGGGTGGGCATGACAAGGTAGTACGCGGTGACGTGAAACTTTAGCGGCAAAACCGGCGCTAGAATTCCCAGGAACCAGGCGATGCAGAACAAGGCCAGCCATTGCCTTTTGTAACACTGCCAGCCGAGGAACGCGGCTAAGGAGACGGAAGAAATGGCTGTGGAGATGTTGGACCACATGGTCCATTCCGGGGTCAGGCCTCCTTCAAATGCACCGAAGGCTCGTACACCGTATTGGGCAATTGTTTTGAACATTCCCGTATCCCAATACATGCGGTAAAGTTCTGCGGTTTCGGCTGGAGCAAAAGATCGATGGACGATTGTGTATAGGATAGAGACCAGGAACAGCGGTACGATTTTAGGGAGCAAGCTGCGACGGAACAAGATTGCCCAAGTGGCCGCCAGCGCCGGGTACACGACATTCAATTCCAGTGCGCCGAATCCAAGTAGAAACACCAGCCATTGCAAGTACCACCATTTCCGCTGGCCCGTTTCGGTATAGCGCAGGAAGCAAAGAAATGCGCCTAACAAGAAAGCGGAACATTGGATTTGGTTATAGCTGCTGGCCCAACTCATAGGGCGAGCCAAGGAGCTGTTGGCGGTCCACAGAAGGCTTGCCACGACGGCGGCGAAGTAAGAACCGGTTAGACGGCGGGTGATGGCCTGAAGCAGCCAGATGGCCAGGAACTGGGTCAGAAAAACTACGATGTGAAAGGGCAGGGCATCGAAGTCAAATAGGTGGTGAAGTACCAGGAAATAGAGGCGTTCACTCAACGGGCGAATGGTGCCCTGGGCCATTGGCGAAAACAGTGCGGCCCACAGATCATAGGGTTCCTGGATGCTGAGGCTCAGTCCCAGCCAGGCGAAATCATCTTCGCGAAACCAGGAGGTAAGCCCCTTCCAGTAAAGCATTAAACTGAAAGCTGGCGCGAGCACCCAATAGGTAATTCGCTGCCACAAATTCATTGCACTTCCAGTCCGATGGAAGATGCGATGACCCCTAATTCGCGCAGATCCATGGTGCCTGCAGCAACGAATTTATCAAGTACAAAATCTATGGTCACCGCGTCGCCAGATAACGATGCGGCTGGAACTGCTTTTTTGTATTCCTGCGGACCAGCTTGTTTATAGGTGGCTGGTTCCAGTGCCTTGCCATTCACTGTGGCAGTGATGGTTACAGAGTTGAGTTTGGCCAGCACTGTTTCTGGCAGCACGAATTTGAAATTCAATACTGCGCCTTTCTGAGCGGCATTCCCTGGGGGCCGAAGCATCACTGTGAATTTACCGGCAGTCCAACGCCAGGCATTGTTTTCCACGTCATGGAAACCTTTCACCAATTGAATGGCAGTGCGCGGATTTCCGGTCTGCACAATGCTGGCAAGTTGGCCGCCGCCTTCGTCAATATAGTCAACTTGTTGCTTCTTTCTTCTCTTACAACTTTCCAGATTGGCCACCGTGCTTAGCAGCACCAGGGTTAGGATTAATCTCCGCATCCTTCTACTTGTACCAAACAGCTATAGAACGTGGGGCCTCCACCGATGTCTGTTAGCCGTTCTGAGGTAAGAAAATTTATATTTTGTTTATCGCGGGCCATTTTTGGCCAACGGA
>JAYWBH010000575.1:0-11823 GCA_043781815.1 Bryobacterales bacterium
TACCCTTTTGCCGCAATAGGCTATTCGCCCATGTCGTCGGCAAGCTTACGCTGGCTCATCCATGCCACGCCCCCAGCCGCAACAATACACATTACTGGACGATGCCAAACTGGTGCTCCACTTCACCCGCAATTGGATGCAGTATGGCAGCATCGGCTTCGTCATGTTCTGCGCAGTGATGGGCGCCATTCAAGGCGTTTTCTTCAACGGTTAGTCGATACCACTTTTCGATTCGGCAAAATACTGAGGCACGCGGTTAGCTTCGTTTCAACAGGTCTGTTTTGTTTTCTCCCAGGGTCAGATCCAGATGGAACGTCTGGTTTCATGGTCAGCAACAGGATAGCAGGCTGGCGCACGATTGGATCTGGCAAGTGATTTAGAATCATAGGAAATGGGCTTGTGACCCAGATGTTTAAAGCAATTCGCACCAGCCAAGGGGTTCACTCCAATCTGTCCCAGTTTCCCCAGTTTTCAGAAACTCTCTTGCTGCTGCGATAAACTCAATGCATAAGATCGCAAAGGAATGCCAGACTCCGAAGGTTTCGATATTTACGCTTGGGTCAAGGCGCAGCCAACAGCAGCATTGTTCGCCGCCGCCCAGACTGAAAAAGATGACGATGTCCGGCTCCCGGCTATGAAATACGAGCTGGGCAAACGGAACGACGCCCTCTCAATGGCCCTAATATTTGTGCGTTCCTCCTATCCAGATCAGCGCGCGTTCGGATTGGAAATACTTTGCCGCTTTGGTGTAGACCGTCACAAGTCGGACCCACCATTCTTTGAAAATTGTGTGGATGTCTCAATCCAGCATTTGCGGGATCAGCCCCAAGTGGTCTCAACAGCCGCAACCTGGGCGCTTCGCCAGTTGGGAGGCCCAAAGGCATGCTCCGCTCTCATCCAGTTGCGTACTCACGCCGATCCAGAAGTTAGGTTAGCCGTGGCTATCGGAATAGGCAACCAATATCCCAAGTCTCCCGAAATAATTGAAACATGGCTAGGTCTAATGGATGATCCAGACAAGGAGGTTCGCGCTTGGGCAACTTTCGGAGTTGGCACACTATCAGATGAAAGTTCACCAGCGATTCTGACCGCTTTGCTCCATCGGGTAGACGATCCATACGAGAACGCTCGGGAAGAAGCCATTTGGGGCTTAGCTCGTCGAGGTAATGTTGTTGGGCTTGCTGCATTGGTTGAAAGGTTCGAAACGGACGTTTGGGTAAATGGCGACCGAGATGCCGCATGCGAAGCCCTGAAGCTAAACACCGCAACCCCCGAGGAATTACTATCCGGACTAAAAGCCTTGCTAGCCCCGTAACTGGGGCCGGGCCCCCCTGGCCTAGCCGGACGTCCTCGTCCGGCCTTCCAGAACCCCCACAAACTCCCCACATTCCACAACCCTTGATATAAACTCGATAGCATATGATCGCGCGAACTATCCTCCTCATGTTTCTCGCACTCCTGCCAGCTCTATCCTCCCCGCGGATTTCCTACGCCACCTACTTAGGCGGCAGCCGCGGTGAGATTGCCACCGCTATCGCCACAGACGCCGACGGCAATTACTACGTCGCCGTCCAAACGGACTCGCCGAATTACCGTTTGCTTCCAACAGGTCAATCCTTCGGCGGAGACCTTGATATCGTTGTCTCCAAGTTCAGCCCAACGAATGTTTTGATCTATGCCACTGTCATCGGCGGCTCTGGTGTCGACACGCCTCTCAAGGCCGTAGTCGATACCGATGGCAGTCTCTTTCTAGCTTTCAGAACAACTTCCACAAACTTCCCCAAACCCGCAGGCAGCACCATTGGTGGAGGCAGCGCGGGTACTGGCGTACTCAAGCTGAACCCCGCCGGTACATTAACAACAGTCGCGCTTCTGGGTGCGGCTCCAGGATCTTCCACCACCAACGGCTTGACCCTTGATTCCAATCGCAGGGTATGGATCACCGGCGCAACTTCCGGTTTCGCCGGCCAAACTGGCGCAATCCAATCCGGTGTTGCGGGCGGTACCGACGTGTTTGTCGCAAGTCTAAATAATGCCCTCACGCAGATCTCCTACTTCACCTATCTCGGCGGCCCTACGGATGACGCCGCCTACCAGATAGCCGTCGACGCTGCTGGCGGCGTTTATCTTGCAGGTGACGGTGGTGCGGCCTTTCCCACTGGCCCCAGTAAAGCATTTCCCGCTGCTGGGATTTTCGTCACTAAGCTTGATCCCGTGGCCAACAAAATTCTCTTTGCTACTTACCTTGGCGCAGGCGTCCCGCACGGCCTGGTTTTAGACAACGCTGACGTCTGGGCTTGCGGCGCATACATCGGAGGCGGCGGCTTCTCTTCCACTCCCGACGCCCTGCAAGTTAACCCCGGCGGATCCACCGACGCATTCCTTGTTCGACTCAATGCCACCGATGGGCAAATCCGCTACGCCACTTTTCTCGGTGGCTCAGGAGGTGATTTTGCGAATGGCCTGGCCCGCGATCCATCCGGTAATTTCATCGTCTACGGCAACACCACATCTGCGAATTTCCCCATTACGCCTGACGCGCTGCGCAGATCCGGGGGCCCAGGCATAACGCCCTATATCGTCGTTGTGGATGCCGCTGGCCGCCTGCTCTATGCAAGTTACCTGTCAGGATCAAATGGAACATTCGAACCTGGATTGGACCTTGCGTTAGACCCTCTCGGCAATGCGATTGGAATCGGGGCCACCAGTGCCTCCGATTTCGCCACCACCCCCGGCTCCTTCCAGCCCATCTCAGGTGGCGGACAAGATGCCTACCTTCTCCGCATCGAATTTGTCGCGCCCAGCGACGTTAACCTCAGAAGCGCGGCCATTCAAAATGCCGCCAGCTTCCGCGGTGGTGCCATAGCTCCAGGAGAGGTCATCACTATCTACCCCTCCAATGCTGGCCCACAAACTCTAGTTACCGCCGCGCTCACAGCCGACCGCCGGGTTGCTACCCTGATCGGCGCAACCCGGGTTTTGTTCGATGACACGCCGGCCCCAATGGTGTACACCGTCGCAGGACAAATGAGTCTGGTGGTTCCCTATGCAGTCCGCGACAAGACGTTCACTCGCATTGTCGTCGAATACAACGGCGTCAAATCCAGGCCCACGGTCGTTCCAGTTGCAGCCGTTGCTCCAGGCATATTCACCGTTGCTTCCGGAACTGGGCCCGCCGCTTTGCTTAATCAGGATGGGTCGCTAAATACTCCACAGCGCCCTGCGGACCGTGGTTCGGTAGTTGTCTTTTTTGCGACGGGAGAGGGGCAAACCAACCCTGCCGGAGTGGATGGCCGCTTGAACGAATTCACACGCCTGGAAGATTTCCCTCGCCCCATCCAGTCTCCAAGAGTCACCATCGGCGGACAACCGGCTGAAGTTCTCTTCGCCGCTGGTGCCCCTGGGTTCCTTGCTGGTCTAATGCAGTTCAACGTTCGGGTGCCCGAAGGCCTCGCAGCAGGGCCGGACGTGCCCTTAGCAATTTCCTTCGGTAATTTAGCAAGCCAGCCCGGAGTGACCCTTTCCGTAAAGTAGGATCACAACCATGACGGGCGCCGATGAAGTCAAGAGACGGCTGGAAGTGGTGAAATGCAGCGCTTGGGGCGCGTAACGGTACGCCGGATCACCGCTGGGTTCCGAGGATTTTGTGGCGGAAATGGAGGCAAGATTTGGACGACATTGGAGGAGAGGAAAACCCGGTCAGGAAAACCAGGAAAACCCGGTCAGGAAAACCCGGTCAGCCTGAACTTACCCTTTAACTAATCCGGTGCGAGCAGCCATGGTGGATAAACCGGAGGAGTACAAATGGTCGAGCGCAGCGGCGCACTTGGTCGGCCCCTGTGCCGAGCGAATTCCTTTATTAGATTGGACTTATTGGAGCCACCTGGGTGGTGGTGAAGAATGGAAACGCCGATTGGAAATGACAGAAGACGTGCGCGATGTGCAGCGTTTAAGACGCGCAACATACGCCGGATCGCCATTGGGTTCCGAGGGTTTCGTGGCGGAAATAGAGGAAAGATTTGGACGTCAATGGAGGAAGCCCGGTCGTCCAAGGAAGGATGTGGGGAGAGCAAAAAAGGGGACAGGGCACACTGCTACAGTATCGGCAGGGTGAAAAGGTGTAAGATCAGGCTGACCGAGTTTTCTGAGCTTTCTGACTAAGTTTTACGGGGCCTCAACAGTCAATGTTTGCGGATTGAATAGAGGCGGGTTTCGGTTCTTAGCAGCAGGCGGTCGCCAACTATTGCTGGTGTGGCCTGCGCCATTTCATCCAATTGGTTAGTCTGCAAAACCTCAAAAGTCCCGCCAGCATTAACCACGAACGTCTTGCCTTCCTCGCTCAGACAAAATATCTTTCCGTTGTGCGCCCACGGGGATGATGTGAATGTACCTGCATCGGCGGCCAGTCGGCTACGGTAACTAACTTTTCCCGTCTTTGCATCGAACCGGCTCAAAATTCCGGTCTCAGTTAGTGTGTACAATGCGCCCTGGTAGGCCACTGGGGTTGGTAAGTATGTACCTCCACGCGCTTCTGACCAAACAACATATTGGTTAGACATTTCATCCTTAGCCACGGAAATATCGCCCATGGCACCCGGTTTCACGGCGAACAACGCACTGGCGCGGCCCCCGTCAATATACAACAGCCCTTCATAGGAAAATGGACTTGGGATCGGAATAATTCCCATACCAGAGAGCCGCCAAAGCTCCTTTCCTTCCAGATCATAACTGATGGCAGTGCCCGGACCTATGGTGACCACTTCTGTGCGCAGTTTGTTGGTCCAGACAAAGGGCGTGGTCCAGCCTGATCTTCGCCCCTGTTCAACGGGGCCGCCTGTGCGCTTGCCGATATCGCGGCCCGTGCGCCAGAGTTGCTTGCCTGTCCGCTTATCAAGCGCCGTGATGAATTGGTCTGTCTGGTTGTCGTTAAGAATTAGAAGTTGATTGCCTTGCAGTGACGCTGAGGCACCGGTTCCAAAGTCGAAATAGACTGGATAGGAATCCATGGCCACTTTCCATACTTGTTTGCCTTTCAGGTCGAAGGCGAAAACGCCAAGATGGGTGATATAGACGTAGACAAGTTTGCCGTCAGTCACCGGGGTTTCCGACGCGAAGCTGTTTTTGCGGTGACGGCCGCCCGGCGGGTGGCCTACGAAGAATTCCTTCTTCCAGAGTGTGGCACCAGTGTTGAGGTCAAGGCAATACAGAAAATAGTGGAGCGAGACTTCATTTGGCATTTCCATGTCCCGTTCGGTGAGCCGCTCGATTGCCTCTTTTTCACTGACACCTTTTTTTATCATCTCGGCAATGAACTCGTTGCTGTATTCCGTGCCTGTTTGTGGGACTTTCGATTTGCCATCGGTTGTGACTGTGGTCAAGAAGACCTTGCCACCAGTGACGATTGGAGAAGACCATCCTCGTCCGGGAATGGGTGTGGACCATTCTATATTCTCTGTTTTCGACCAGTGATCTGTGAGGCGCTGATTGGTGCTCACTGGGTTAGAGTCGGGGCCACGGAATTGCGGCCAGGATGATTCAGCAGCGCTTGCGGTTGCAAGGAAGGTGAATGAAAGAAGAGATTTGGTCACTATCTTCATATTATTAAATAGTTGGCAGGCGGTATGGAGGACGGCCGTACGATCTACACGTCGGAGGCAATTGTGGATCGCCAGAAATGAGGGTTTCCAAACTTCATTACGTGCGAAAACTTCAGCTACCGAGTTCGCCCAAACGTTCAAGTTCAGCCCGGACGGCCGAGTCTAACGCATCCAAACTGTGTTTCGCTGTGTACCAGACTAGCGCCTCATCCACAGTTTCGTATTCGTGGCGATAGACGTTACCAGCAGAGGCGATGGCCACCCAGTCAAGGGACGGAGACCTAGCCTTGAAATCCTCCGGTAACCGACGCGACGCTTCTGAAATGATCTCCAGCGCGCGGGTCACCGCGTAGATTGTTCGGCGGCTGGAGATGAAGATGCCGACATCCATTCCAGATGTGAAATCGCGGATCGCTTCAATATTCTCAGCGATGTCGCGCAAGCGTTGTGCCGGATTCTTAGAAGACATTCACCGCATCGCGAAGGATAGCATCTTTCAGAAGAGGCTTGAGTGTCTTTTTGTTCACAACATCGGTGGATTTACCAAGCAATTCAGCAATGTAGAGTTTTAGACGGGCGTACTCAAACAGACCCATTGGTTGCTGTGGATCCAACTCGACAAGAACGTCAATGTCACTGTCGGGGCGGGCGTCGCCTCGCGCGACCGATCCGAAAACGGCGGCGTGACAGACACCGCGTTGCCGCAAATCCGCTTCATGGGTCTGTAGCGCGTCCAGAACGTGTGAAAGGGTCGCTGACATTCAACCATGAGTCTAACAAATGCTGAACTGGTTTGAACGGTTTGTTCTTCCTGTGAGAGTAGAGTACCGCGAGGAGGTTGGATTGTGGGGTGGTTATTTTGTATTTCCGATTGGGGCTGAGGAAGATTGGGTTCGTTTTTCAGGATGTTTGGAGCGCTATTCCTGGTGAAGGTTGCTTGAAGCGTCCGAGAGATAGAGGGTGTAAAAAGATTGTGCAAACATGTTTCTCCGATAATGGAAAAACAGGAAAAACAGGGTCAGCCTGAACATGTACTTTGACGAAGATGATAAAAGGTGACAGAGCGGAGTGGTACAAATAGTCAGAATGTCGACGAGGAGAAACCACTATCTAAGTAATGCCACGAAACCCTCGTTGCGTGATGCCCGAAGTGGCTCATCGGAGCGAAGCGTATCGTGCTTTTGGAAGACCGCTCCCTCGCGGTCACGGCTCGGTAGCTGCTTGATTCTACTGAGCTGCGCGTGCTGGTAAGCGGTTTTCCCATTAACAATCGGAAGCCCCAACGCTTAAGCAATCAGATCGTGCAGAACGTTGCCTGAAACGTCGGTTAGCCGGAAATCTCGGCCGCTGTAGCGATAGCTGAGTTTTGTATGATCGATGCCCATTAAATACAAAATTGTGGCGTGAATGTCGTGCACATGGACGGGTTTTTCCACTGCTTTGAAGCCGAAATCGTCGGTTGCACCGTAAATTGTGCCGCCTTTGACAGCGCCGCCAGCCAGCCACATTGTGAACCCAAAAGGATTGTGATCGCGACCGCGTTTGGCCATGGCACCGCCTCCGCCTACTTCGCGCACCGGGGTACGACCGAATTCCGATCCACAAACAACCAAGGTGTCCTTATATAAGCCACGGGCCTTCAGATCTTTGATTACTGCGGCAAAAGCCTGGTCCGAATTCCTGGCGTTTACCTTGTGACCAAGAATGTCTCCGTGGGCATCCCAGGGGTCGCCTTTGGCGTAGTAAACCTGCGTCATACGGACACCTTTTTCAGCCAGCCGAACAGCCATTAGCGCGCCGCGTGCGACATTGCCGGGTCCGTACATATCCAGCGTTGTCTGCGACTCTTTGCGGATATCAAATACTTCCGGCGCATCGGTCTGCATGCGATAGGCTACTTCCATGGATTTAAGGACGCCTTCCACTTGCGGATCGGTTTCTGAACCACGGATCTTTTCCAGCTTCTGCAGCAGATCCAATTCCCGACGCTGTTCCTGCATGGAGAACTTCGGATTGTTGACGAACCCCAGCACTTTTTTCGGGTCGAAATTCTTTTCAACGACAATCTTTTTTAACTTTTCTTTGCCGTCTTTATCCAGCTCCTTGGCCTTGTCCATTTCCGGTTCTGGATCCGTGGGCAAGCCATCCGGTCCCAGCGTTTCCACCTTATTTGCGATGAACGTACCTTGGGTAATGCCGGGCAGGAATCCATTGCTCCAAAGTGGCGGGCCCACGGTGGTGGGAGTTTCTGGACAAAGGACAACGTAACCCGGTAGATTTTGATTTTCCGTACCCAGGCCATAGGTCATCCAAGCACCCATGGACGGGCGGCCGGCTTGGTTCGCGCCCGTGTTCATCATCAGGCAGGCTGGTTCATGGTTGGGAATTTCCGTGAAGACGGATCGAACCCAGCAAATATCATCGACAACGCCAGACAGGTGCGGCCAAAGGTCACTGACGTCCATGCCGCATTGCCCATACTTCTTGAACTTAAATGGCGATTTCATCAGTTCGCCTGTACGCCGTTCCGTCTTGATGTCGCCGCCTGGTAGTGGATGCCCATCGTACTTATCCAACATGGGTTTGGGATCAAACGCATCAATGGTGGATAGTCCGCCATTCATGAATAGGAAAATAACGCGCTTCACTCGCTGCGGATGATCCAGCTTGGAGACTCCAAGATTTCCATCGGGAAGAGATACCGCACCTGCCCGGGCCATGGATTCGCCCAACATGCTGGCAAAAGCCGCCATGCCAAAGCCGTTTCCAACTTTTCGTAACGCTTCCCGCCGAGTTACTGGATTTCTGGATTTATGATTCGACATAACAATTGACCTTTCCCTAATTGATGAACATGAACTCGGAGGAACTCAGCAGTACTTTGACGTAGCGGCCCCAGGCGGTTGCTTCGTACTTCACTTCTGGCGCAGGCGGGACCACGCCACGCCGGCCCATGCCACCCATCATGCCCATTCCCATGGCCGCCTCAGGCGGTGCAACTTCTCCGCCGGGTGCAGCATCGGCCAGGATTCCGTTGGCAGCAGGTTCCGGTTTCGCCAAATCACTTACAGGAGAAGGAGTCTCTGGATGCGGGTCGGCTTCCCCTGCCGTGGCATGTGACTTTCCACCCCCAGGGGCACCGGGTTCAGCCTTCTTCTTGCTTTCTTCATTTTTCTTATTTTCTTCAAAGGCGCGCAACGGTTCTGCGCGAAGGAATTCCAAACCTAATTTGATTTCATCTTCCTTGGGTTCGCGACCATAGGCCAGCAGATAAACTTTTCGGATTCGTGCGCGGTTGTCCGGTTCCGTGCCCACTCGTTTGGCCAATTCTTCAGATTCCAGTTGCATGAAATCGCTGTTCATCAAAAACAGCCGTTGCAACGGTACGGTGGTGCTGAATCGCTTTTCAGTGCTTATGCTAGGGGACGGAAAGTCGAATAACTGAAGATAGGCATCCAACTTATAACGGCTCACCTTACCGTAAACAGTGCGTCTGGTGAAGGCTGGAGTAAGTTCCTGAGAAGGTCCACCCAACGCGTCGTCCAGGTTACCGGCCACGGCAAGAATGGAATCGCGAAGTTGTTCGGCATTCATGCGGCGCGGATTCGCTCGCCAATACAGCCGATTCCCCGAATCTTTGTCAAAGGCAGCCTTGTCCATTTCCGTACTCAATTGATACGTTGAACTGATCATTATTTTGCGATGCAGTTGCTTGATGGACATGCCGTTTTTCAAGAAATCCTGCGCCAAATATTCCAGTAGTTCGGGGTTGGTGGGCCGTTCCCCTCCAAAGCCAAAATTGCTGGGCGTATCCACAATGCCTGTTCCAAAGTGACCTTTCCAAACACGATTGACCATCACCCGCATGGTAATTGGCTGCTTCAAGATTTGATCGGCCAACTGCATGCGCCCACTTCCCTGGTCCAACAGAAAAGGTTCGTTTTCAGAGAAGACACTGAGAAAGTGACGGGGCACTTCTTCACCCAAAGTGTCGGGATTGCCGCGCAGAGCCAAGGCAATATTCACTGGCTTATCCGATTCCTTCACCCCATGGATAAAGGGGTAAAACGGTTCCATCTTTTTGCGAGCTGCTTCAATATCGGTTTGAACAGACTTCAGCCGAGCTTGCGCTTCTGCCCCAATGCGGCTTTCCAGGGCCCAGCCGCGGAACAACAGCACACCGGGATTCCCCATGCGGCTACCGCCTTCCATCATGGCGTTGGGATCGTCAGCCTCTTTCAATTCCCGTTGAAAAATTTCTGTCCAAAAACTATTTTGGTCATCGGGCAAGCTTCGTAGGCGCAGCCAGGAACCGGGGTTGAAGTCACGATAGGAAGTAAAGTTGCTGGGCTTGTCGGTACGCTTTTTGGGCTTAGTGCCGTCCATATCTTTATCTACGATGACTTTATTTTCAGCCTCTAATTCATTGCGCTCCAACATTACGGCAATGATTTCTTCCTGAAACTGGTCGGCTAGTTTTTTAGCCTCAATCGGAGTTCCACCGCCTTTTTTGATCAACGCCTGCCAAGCTTCTTTGTTCTTGTATTTATCGGTGGATTTGGCCATGTATTTGATCCACCGATTCAACAACTCAAAATCCAACTTGCGCGCCTCCACCACTTGGTCCATCTCTTTCTTGTGTCGACCCGTGACGTCCCAAACGCCCAATAGATAGTTGGAAGCCTGCAGCGCTAGCGTGCGCGATAGTTCACTGGAAACGGCTTGATTGGTTTCCATCAACAGTGCCTGTTTCTTATCCAGATCGCTTTCCAGCTTGGTGAATTCGTCCACCACTTTTTTGGGAGCGCGGGGGTACTCTTCATACACAGTGTTGAAAAAGACTCCCGCCAATGCGTAGTAATCTTTCTGCGGAATAGGATCGTATTTATGATCGTGACAGCGCGCGCAGGCCACGGTGATGCCCATAAATCCGCGGGTCACTGCATCCACTCTGTCATGCCGTTCGTCGGCGCGGGTTACTTCGTTGGAACCGTTATCGAAGTACCACGGCCCCAGACCTAAGAACCCTGTGGCTGGCAGCATTTTCTGTCGAACTTTGGCATCCATCAAGTCGCCAGCCAGTTGCGCTTTTACAAACTGATCGTAAGGCATGTCGTCATTGATGGCCTGAATCACCCAATCGCGATAGGCGAAAGCATTGGGGTAGGGGCGGTAACCCTTAGGATTCATGTTCAAACTGCGATAATCATCTTCCCCATAACGGGCCACGTCCAGCCACTCTCTACCCCAACGTTCGCCATACTGTGGCGACGCCAACAGCCGATCCACAATTTTGGTGAAAGCGTTGGGAGTGGAATCCTTTTCAAAGGCGGCGATTTCTTCTGGAGTGGGGGGCAGGCCAATTAAATCAAGCGTGGCACGACGAATCAGATCCCGCTTGGTGGCGGGGTGCACTGGCTTCAATCCTTCTTTTTCCAGCGACGCCAAAACAAAGCGGTCGATGTCATTCCTGGCCCAATTCGCATTTTTCACAGCCGGGGGCAGCGATGTTTGCAGCGGTTTAAATGACCAAAAATTGCGACGCTCCGGTGAGATTGTATATTTGCCATTTACGGCAACCGCCGTGGGTTGTGCGCTTTTGGGCCACAGGGCACCGCCTTTCACCCAGGATTCTAAATCGGCAATTTCTGCGGGCTTCAGCTTGCCGCCTTTCGGCATTCGAAGGTCCAGATTCGTTTCTTTTACCCGGCTGATGAGCGAGCTTTTATCGGGGTCGCCAGGGGTCAGTGCGGAACCATGTTCGCCGCCCTTTTTCATTGCATCCAGGCTGTCCATGCGTAAACCGCCCATGGCGGAATTGGTATGACAGCCGTAGCAATTATTGGCTAGAATCGGTCTGATTTTAGTTTCAAAGAAATCGGCAGAGGTGGGTCCGGGCTGGGCCTGAAGACACTGAGAAATGATGCCAAAAAAAACTAGTTCAAGAAAATAATATTTCAAAATCCGCATAGACCCTTCTTCAACAAAAACAGTATCGGGAGTTTGGGTGCCAGCACGGACCCCAGATTGGATCTACAGAGAAGTGAAACGGAGAACGTGAATCCGCCTGCAATCAGCCTATCTCAACAATTATCACGCTTAGGAAAATTTGTCAATTTCCCAATTGCGGGTGTCACGGCAAAATGATAATGTCCTAATTGAGCAAAGTAGAAATGTCCTATTGACGGGGTTGACTCTAGGAGTTGCCAAACGAAGGACAACTACT
>JAYWBH010000576.1:0-3955 GCA_043781815.1 Bryobacterales bacterium
CCGCGAGGGAGCGGTTTTTCAAAGGCCTGATACGCTTCGCTCCAACACTTGAACCTGTCCGATTGCGGAAAACTATATGACATTGGGCGATTCCGCCTGTCCGCTCGCTTGCGAGCGAAGTTTTCATTCCTATTTCCAAGGAACTACAGGGCATCCCTGATGTATCCCACTAACTTCAACCTAAGCAGCACGCAGAAATGGAACATCCTCCTGCTGGCTTGCCCGACGATAGCCGGATAGCGGTGGCCGAATTGGAACCACTTGACCTGTGGCAATGCTGTCGGTGGGAATGGCCCGCACGTTTGGACGGGTGCTGTGAAAATAATCGCTCAGCGGGTACAACGCGTACGGAGTCAGTTCGCGGAATACCTTTCCCAACTTTTGTTCAACGCGATAAGCAGCATGAAAAAATAATCCACGATCTATGTCCAAGCGGGTGCAACAGAGTTTCCAATCTGCGCCCAAAAGGTAGTGGAACGTGAATAACTTGTGTTCTTCAGGCGTCAAGGTGCGCTTGGCCACCAGTAGGAAATCGGCGCAATACTCTTCGTCTTTGCGACCCCAGGCCATGCGTCTGTCTTTGCCTGGAACGAATTCAATGGTTGCCCTGGTAAGATGCTTTTCCTTTTCATGGCAATATCGAAAACGTTTGTAACAGGCACGAAAAATATTACGAAGCGCGCAATTGCAAGGGTTGATTCCTCCCCTTTTTCCAATTCGCAAACCCAACCCGCGGCACGACGTGCAGTTATGCAGCGCCAGCGCCAATGTTTCTGATCTTGTCCATTCCATTGTTTTTGTTTTTGTTCCTCTATCACCCATTTGCTGGGTGCTCTCAAGTTCCTGTCTCAGAATATAGATTAAGGAATTTTCGTCAACCTTATATCTTTAAGACCGATTTTCATAACTCAATCTTAATCAGGTAATAGACTCCTATCTGCTTGAAATAGAACAAGTAAAAGATTGCAACAACACTCTCAACCATTTTCGGGTAGTATATCTTTTGCGGGGATTTAAGAAACTTAAGCTAAACCTATTTCTTAAAGAAATAGGTTATTAGGACGCGTTTATGTTCTTCAATGAACTACAGGATCGTTTGCTTGTCCTTTTGCGAGCAAAAATACAAGGTGGAGAATTTACTGAGCGCAGCCTGGCCAAGCTCACGGGAATATCCCAGCCTCACGTCCATAACGTGCTCAAAGGGGCGCGCAAGTTTTCCCCGGATATAGCGGATTCCATTCTCAAAAAATTGCGGCTCACCACGCTTGATCTGTTCGATGCCCGGGAACTGATTGCTCACCTTTCCCGCCATTCGCCTGATCAGGATCAGCGGTATTCCAGGGTGAGCGTGCTGGAGGGAATACTGGGTCCAGGACAAGCCATCCCGAAATCGGCACCGGATGGCGAAACTTATACGATTCCCCAATCACAATTGAAATCTGTAACTGATCCGGTTGCCGCACGGCTGGGCTTCGATCCTGAAATGCGAGGGACGTTCGCTGGCGGCGAAGTAGTGTTGTTGGACCAATCGGAAATGGGGCGGACCTATTTGGAATCACAAAGCCTTTACGTCATCCTATCGGAACGCGGAGCCTTGGTTCGTAAGCTGCGCCAAAGCGAGGAAACCTTGTGGATGAGGAACAGTTCTGACATAGATACAGGCGAAACAATTGAGCTGAACGGGCGGAATATTATTGATGTGGTTGTAGCAAGAGTGGTCTGGCTGAACAAGCGCCGACGGTGGGGCGACGAACTATTTGCGGAACGCGGTGCATAGTCCGTCTTGAATCCACAACGTCGCCAACCAGGCCTTAGACTTTGACTCGGAATCCTTTTTCCGAATCTTGCAGCAAAGTATTCAGAGCCTGAATGCGCTGCGATACATGATCGAATCCAAATCGGATATGTTTGCGCATGGCACGGTCTGCCAGGGCTACCTTGCCCTGATTCAAGGACTCCATCAAGGTGAGATGCCAATGCGGAGGAAGGCGGTAAAACTGGGACGCGCTGTTGAAGAGCCACGTCAAAACCATTGTCTGATTACGGTCAATGGCATGTACAAGGGCTGGGCAACCACCGCATTCGCCTAGCCGCGTATGGAACTGTGCATGCGCCCGATGGGCCGTAAAAACAAGCTCGGCAACTTCGCCATTCCTACATTGCACGGCACTTTCATAGTGCGAATCCAAGGCAATGGCCAGATCCAGCATCTCGTTACGATCCGCTTCAGTAGCCCGTTCCGCAAACAATCTTGCCGACATGGTTTCCAACGCTTCACGCAAAATGTAATGGCCCATCACGTCGTCTTCGGTTGGAATACGGACTCGTGTGCCAACGCGAGGTCGGCTCTCCACAATGCCCTCCAATTCCAATTTTTGCAGGGCTTCGCCAACTGGAAGAAGGCTCATTCGCATTTCGGCTGCCAGCTTACGACGGGAAAGCGGAGTGCCCAATGGCAAATCTCCCCGCAGGATATTTGTGCGCAAGGTATTGTAAGCCTGTTGGGATAGACTCCCCTTGCCTGCAACGTTCGTTTTTCCAACAATGGACATTCATTCTTCCTATTCCCTCAAAAAAGACAATGAACGACTTAATATCAAGTCCACGCCTCATATGCAAGTTATTTTTTCAGAACCGGTCGGAACGGCCTATTTCGCAAAAACTGAAATTTGGAAATAGGATGGGTAGTGTTAGCCTAAATCTATGACCCGCCCTAAGCCTGAAGAGTACACGCCGTACCACGAATCCTACATATCCAAGGTCCCCGATGGTGACATTCTGGACACCCTGGAAGAGCAAACCAGTGAAACCCTGGACCTGCTGGAAGCTGTCCCCGAAGAGATGCAAACCAGCAGTTACACACCAGGCAAGTGGACCATCAAGCAATGCGTTGGCCATATGATTGATACCGAGCGCATTTTCAGCTATCGCCTGTTGCGTATTGCCCGCAACGATCAAACGCCCCTGGCCGGTTTTGAACAAGACGATTACGTAGCAAATTCCGACAGTAACAATCGTACTTGGGAAGACTTGTTGGAAGATTACGAATCAGTACGCATGTCCACGCTATCTCTGATTCGGCAATTCAAAGGTGACGTCTGGGATAGACAAGGAACCGCCAGCGGCAACAAACTGACGGTGCGGGCTATGGCATTTTTGATCGCTGGTCACGAACGCCATCACTTGACCATCCTGCGCGATAAATACGGCTGCAAGTAGCTCTGCGTAACTGCATCAGACTGTTAAACTCAAGGACGGAAACCATGCGCATTTTCATTCCTTTCACTCTTTTGATTTTCTCTGTCCTGGCATTTGCAGCCGACCCTTGGCCGCAATTCCGTGGACCAGGATCGAACGGATTTGCCGAGGATCCCCGACTGCCTGACCGTTGGAGCGAAACCGAAAATGTGAAGTGGAAAGTGGATGTGCCGGGCGTGGGATGGTCGTCCCCAATTGTTTGGGGTGGCAAGATTTTTTTAACAGCGGTAATCGCTGCAGATTCAAAAGAGGCTCCGAAAAAGGGGCTTTATTTTGGCGGCAACCGGGAGTCTTTGCCAACGGATGAACATCGCTGGATGCTTTACGCTTACGATTTTGCCACCGGCAAGAAGTTGTGGGAGCGGGAAACGCATCGGGCTGTTCCAACATCGTCGCGACATCTGAAAAACAGCTATGCCAGTGAGACTCCAACGACCGATGGCAAATTAGTCTACGCCTACTTTGGAAACGTGGGGCTGTATGCTTTTGATTTTTCCGGGAAGCTGGCCTGGAAAAAAGAATTTCCCGCACGCAAGACGCGCTATGGCTGGGGCACTGCGGCGTCCCCCGTGCTGCACAAAGGGCGCTTGTACCTGGTGAACGATAATGACGAGGCGTCTACTCTGTTGACGCTGGACGCAAAGACAGGGCAGAAGATTTGGGAAGTGAATCGCGAAGAGAGAAGCAATTGGGCCAC